>NZ_JALHPM010000026.1:0-51204 GCF_022842525.1 Luteitalea sp. | reverse complement strand
GCGGGGGGCGCTTGCGTCGAGGACGCCCTGGACCGCGGCCTCGACGGTGCCCGTCAGGCGCGTGTCGACGCGGCGCCCGGCCGGCGTGAGACGAATCGCGGCCCGGCGGCGGTCGGTCTGGTCGATGTGTCGCGTGACGAGCCCGGCGGTTTCCAGCCTGGCGAGGATCCCCGTCACCGTACTGGGATCGACGTGGAGCGTCGCCGCGAGTGCCCCGGCCGAGATGTCCGGGGCGCGTCCGATGACGCGGATGGCCAGTCGCTGCGGTCCCGTGATGCCGAGGTCGGCACGCATCCGCTTCGAGGCCCGTTGCAGGCCGTGATCGACGAGCCACAACAGACGCATGAACGTGAGGACGGGCGGCAACGACGGGGTGGGATCGGGCATGGGTGTGGCGGTGCGGCGGAGTGCGGCGCAGTCTCGCACGGGACAGCGATGAGATCAAAGACGTGACGACGCTTGCCGACACGCGGGCCGCAGGTCTGACCTCGACGCTGCGGGTGGCGGTGGTGGGCCTCGTGCTGCTGTGCCTGTGGGGGGCGGCCTCCTGGCTGGCTCGCACGGCGCACCATCAGCGCCTCCAGCGTGGCGCCCGCGCGGCCGCCACCGGCATCGCCGACCTCGAGAGCGGACGCGTCGCGCAGGCCGTGGCCTCGCTGCGGGAGGCCGTCGTCCTCGAACCCGACCACGCCGACTACCGCCTCGCCCTCGCCAGGGCCCTGGTGGCTCAGGACCGCGACCGCGAAGCCGAGCCCTATCTGCTCGACGTCCTGCGTCGCGACCCCGTCCGTGGCGAAGCCAATCTCGTGCTCGCGCGCATTCGCCGCGACGCCGGCGACGAGACGGAAGCGCAGAGCGCCTACTACCGGGCCGTCTATGGCCGGTGGAGCACGGAGCAGCAGGTGCCGCGCCGCGAGGCGCGACTCGAGTTGATCGACGTGCTCGAACGTGCGGGCGATTCCGGGCGTCTCCGCGCGGCGCTGCTCGAGTTGTCCAGCGCGTTTCCCGGCGATCGGACCCTGCAGCTGCAGGCGGGTCGGCGGTTGATGGCCGCTGGCTTCCACGCCGACGCCGTGCACGTCCTGCGCGCCACGGTCGATCGCTTCGCCGACCCGGGCGACTCCCTCGTCCTGCTCGCGGAAGCCGAGATGGCCAGGGGCAACTATCTGGCCGCGTTCAACGCGTCGCGGCGCGCCGTGGCGAGAGCGCCGGCCGATGCCGCGGCGAAGGCTTTGCGGGACGTGACCACGCGCATCCTCTCCCTCGACCCCGCGCTGCCGCGCCTGTCGGCGCGCGAACGCACCACGCGCATCCGACGGCTCCTGACGGCGGCGCGCGTCAAGCTGGACGCCTGCACGGTGCCGGCCGCGGCGCCGACGCCTCCCGCCGATTCGCTCGGCCTCGCCATCGATCGCTGGCTGGCCCAGGGACGGGCGGCCGACGCCGACTTCGGGTTCTCCCTGCTCGACGCGGCGGCGCAGCGCGTGCGGAGCGCCTGTCCCGCGCCGGCGCGCGACGATGCGGAAGGGCTGGTCCTGGCGGGGCTGGCGGCGGAGGGCCCGTCGTGAGCCGCCTGACCGCGCGCCTGTCCTTCGTGCTGACCGACGCCCAGCGCTTCCTCATCCTCGCGGTGCTCATCGGCGTCTTCACCGGCGTCATCGTCGTGTGCTTCCATGCGGCGATCGAACTGGTCGAGTGGGGCGTCCACGACGCCGCGACGAGTGTGCTGGCGCGCGTGCTGTTGCCGGCCATCGGAGCGGCCCTGGCCGCGCTGGTGGTGTTTCAGGTGCCGGCCGCGGCCGGCAGCGGCATCGTCCAGACCAAGTCGGCCCTGTACGTCTCGAACGGTCGCATCCCGTTCTCGGCCGTGCCCGGCAAGTTCATGGCGTGCGTGCTCTCGATCGGCACGGGCACGCCTCTCGGCCCGGAGGACCCGGCCTTGCTGATGGGCGCGGGCGTGGCCTCGAAGCTCGGGTCGACGTTCGGCCTGAGTCGGCGATCGATGCGCCACATCGCGCCGGTCGGCGCCGCGGCCGGCATCGCGGCGGCGTTCAACACGCCCATCACCGGTGTGCTGTTCGTGATGGAAGAAGTAGTCGCGGGCTGGGACGCGGCGGTGATGGGGTCGATCGTGCTCGCGGCCGTGTCCTCGGTCGTGACCACGCGGCTCTTCCTCGGCGAGAGCCCCCTGTTTCGGGTGCCCGAGGTCGCGGCCATCGCCAGTCCCCGCGAGGTGCTGTTGTACGTGGCCCTCGGCGCGGCGTCGGGCCTCTTCGCCACCGTCTACGTGCGAGGCGTGGCGTTGCTGCGATACCGACTCGGCGCGTTCCGTCTGCCGGTCGGCCTGGCGCCGCTGATCGCGGGACTGGCCATCGGTGGCGTCGGGCTGGCGTATCCCGAGATTCTCGGCACCGGGTATCGCGCCATGGATGCGGCGCTGAACGCCCAGTATTCGTGGAGCACCATGGCGACGCTGGCGGCCGCCAAGCTGCTGGTCGCCGGGCTCGCGTTCGCCGCCGGCACCCCGGGCGGCCTGTTCGCGCCGACGCTGTTTCTCGGCGTGATGCTCGGCGGTGCCTTCGGCGGCCTCGCGCCCGCGGCGGCGCCCCTGGTGATGGCGCCCTCCCAGAGCACGCTGGCACTGGCGGGCATGGCCGGCGTCTTCGCCGGCGTCTTCCGGGCGCCGATGACCGCCGTGTTCATGACCTTCGAGCTGAGTGGCACCTCCGCCAGCATCCTGCCGGCGATGATCACCTCGACCCTCGGGTTTCTCATCGCGCGCCAGTTCCACCGCCAGTCGATTCTCGACCTGGTGGCCGAGCACGAAGGGGCGGTGCTGCCCTCGGCGCGCGTCGGACGCGCGGAGGAGCCGCTGCACGTCGAGGATGCGTTGCGGACCGATCCGGCGACCGTCGCGATCATCAGGGCCGCAGAGTCGCCGGCGGTGGTCCTGTCGGCGATGCGCGACGCCGCGACGCACGTCCTCGTGGAATGGCCTCGCGGCACATGGGCCGTGGCACCGGCACCGGCGGTGATGGCGCTGGTGGCGGCGGGGACCGACGTCCGCGGCCTGTCGCCGGAGGCGGGCTTCGTCAGCGTCGGCGTGATCTACCCGGACGAACTGCTGGACGTGGCCATCCGGTTGCTGGCGCGCGCTCCCGTCGTGCCCGTCGTCTCGCGCGTCGACGAGCACGAACTGCTCGGGGTGGTCACCGTGGCTGACGTCCGTCAGGCGTATCGGTTCAACGACCCGCAGGCGGCCGCGCCAGACCCCGGCGCCTGAGGCGCCTGCAGGGGCCTGGCGGGGAAAGCGTTCCCGTGGCCAGCGCTGCGCGCCTCAGCGCGGGAAGAGATCCGGATTGTCGGTGAACAGACCGTCCACCTTGTGCTGCTCGACGAAGCGCCGCATCGCCATCGTCAGCGCCTCCCGGGTCGTCGGCAGGGTGCGCAGCGAGTCGTCGATCGCCTTGCGCCACTCGGCGGGCGCATCAGGATACGGATCCTTCGCCGGGCGCAGCGCGAAGGTGTACGGCACCACGGTGAGCCCGGCCGCGTGCGCCTGCGCGACGAGCTCGGGCATCCGATCCACGATCTGGTAGGCCGGCGCGATGCCCGTGGCAAAGGTCTTCACCTCGGCCAGGCCTGCGGGTGTCAGCCACCGCTTGCCCCCGTCGGCCGACCCGATGAGGAAGCTGCGTGGCACCTCCGGAAGGACTCGGGCCAGGCGTCGCACGCTGTCCTCCTCGAACACCTGCAGGTGCACGGCGGGGCGTCCCTTGAACGTGGCGCCCACCAGCCCGTTGCGACGCAGCGCGTCGGCCACGAGGGCCTCGGGGTCGAAGCCGCGCGCGCGAAAGCGCGCCGGCGTCTTCAGCTCCGGGAACAGCCCGGCCTTGCCCTTGACGAGGTCGATCGCCTCCTGGAAGGTGAGCATCTTCGCCCCCGCGAACTTCGGGTCGAACCACGACCCGGCATCGAGTTGCTTGACCTCGGCCAGCGTCAGGCTGTCGACGTACCAGTGCCGTTCGACCCGACCGTTCCTCGTCACTTCGGTGAATCGATCGGGAAAGCGCGCGCGGACGTCGCTCGTGCGCTCGAGCATGGTGTCGTGGGTGCAGACGAGGACGCCGTCGCTGGTCACGCCGAGGTCCTGCTCGACGTACTCGGCCCCCTGCGCGATGGCGAGCTGGTACGCCTCCGCGGTGTGTTCGGGGGCGTAGGCCGAGGCGCCGCGGTGCGCGACGACGAACGTGCCGACCGAGGTCGTGCTGGGGGCCGGTCGAGCCTGCGTGTCGGGCCATGGCGCCAGCGCGGACGCCGCCGCGCCGAGGAGCAGAGCGAAGGAGGTCAGGGATGCGGCAGATGCCATCCGCGCAGCGTAGGGGCTGGTGACGACGAGCGCGTGACAACGGCGGCACGTTCGCGGCACGTTCGCGCGTGTCGACGATCACACGCCCGTCACGACAGCGTCGCGTTGACGTCAGGTGGGCTACCTACCATGGGCCCGTCGACGCGGGTATGGCCCGCCCGACGCCATCCGGCACTCATCTGGAGGAACGTTCCTTGGCCAGTCTCCGACTCATCGTCGTGTGGGTCTTCATGCTGCTGTGCGCCTCGCCGTGCTGGGCGCAGTTCGAAACCGGCTCGATCACCGGCACGGTGACCGACACCAGCGGCGGTGCCCTGCCCGGGGCCACCGTCACCCTGCGCAATCTCGACACCAACGTCACACAGGTGACGGTGACCAACGAGAGTGGCGCCTACGAATTCTTCACCTTGCGCGTCGGTCGCTGCGCGGTGACCATCGAGCTGTCGAGTTTCTCGACCGCGACCGTCCCCGAAGTCGCCCTGGCCATCGGCAATCGCCAGCGCGTCGACGTCAGCCTGCAGGTGGGCGACCTCAGCGAGGCCATCGAGGTGCAGGCGCAGGGTGTGCGCCTCGAGCGCGACTCCAGCCAGCGGAGTTCGGTGGTGACCTCCGAGCAGGCCGTCGCGCTGCCACTGCCCGGGCGCGAGTACTCGGCGCTCGCGCTGCTGGCGCCCGGCGTGCGCCGGTCGGCCATCAACAACACGCAGGGGACCGGCCGCGAGGGCTCGTTCACGGTGAACGGCCTGCGCAGCACCTTCAACAACTACCTGCTCGACGGCGTCGACAACAACGCCTACGGCACCAGCAACCAGGGGCTGTCCAACCAGGTGATTCAGCCCCCGCCCGACGCGCTGGCCGAGATGCGGGTGGTGACCAACAACATGAGCGCCGAGTACGGCCGCAGCGGCGGCGGCACCATCAACGTCGCCTACAAGAGCGGCACCAACAGGCTGAGTGGATCGGCCTGGGAGTATCGTCGCGACCCGTCGCTGAACGCGACCGGCTTCTTCAAGCCGGCGGCCGGTACGGAGCCCAAGCTCACACGCGACCAGTTCGGCTTCGTCGTCGGCGGACCCATTCTGCGCAATCGGGCCTTCTTCTTCGCCGACTACGAAGGACTGCGCCAGGATCGCCAGACGATCGGCTTCGCGTCGATTCCCGACATGGCGCAGCGCGGCGGCGTGTTCGGGGTGGCGGTGCGCGACCCGCGGACGGGGGTGGTGTATCCGGCCGGGACGGCCGTGCCGATGACCGACCTGGCGCGCAAGGTGCTGGACGGCCTGCCGGCGCCGACGTCGGCCGGCACGGTCAACAACTATCGCCGCACGGTGCTGTCGACCAACGACACCGACAAGTTCAACATCAAGCTCGAAGAGCGCGTCTCTCCGCGCCTGTCGTTCTTCGGGCGCTACGGCGACCGCGACACGACCATCATCGACGAGCCGACGCTGCCGCTGCCATCTGGTGGCAACAGCAACGGCACGACCTACGTGCGCAACAAGCAGCTCGCCCTCGGGTCCACCTACATGCCCGGCGCGACGCAGCTGCTCGAGGTGCGCTTCGGCTGGTCGGAAACCGAGGCCGGCAAGGATCCGCTGTCGCTCGGCACGACCAGCGCCTTCGACGAGTACGGCATCACCGGCCTGCCGAGTGATCCGCGCGTCGCTGGCGGGCTGCCGTCGCTGAACATCACCGGGCTGACGCAGCTCGGACGTCAGGCGACCAACCCGCAGTGGCAGTACCCGTCGTTGTGGAACCCGAAGGTCAACTACTCGATCGTGCGTGGCCGGCAGTCCCTCAAGGTCGGCTACGAGTACCAGCGCGTCGATACGCAGGTCCAGGACGTCAACCCGCTGTACGGCATCAACGTCTACGCCGGACAGTTCACCCGGCCGACGGGCGCGGCCGCCAGCACCGTCTACAACCTCTCCGACTTCCTGTTCGGGTACCAGTCGCAGTACGGCCTCAGCAACATCCTGGTGGCCGACATGCGCCAGCGCATGCACTTTGCCTACGTTCAGGACGACTTCCGCGTCACCGATGCGCTGACGGTGAACCTGGGGCTGCGCTACGAGTACTCGACGCCGCAGTGGGAAGCCAACAACGTGCTGTCGAACTTCGATCCCGTGGCGCTCGCGATGATCCCGGCCCGCGACGGCTCGGTGGAGGACCGCTCGACGATCCGGCCCGACCGCAACAACCTGGCACCGCGGCTCGGTTTCGCCTGGTCGCTGTCGCCGTCCACGGTCGTGCGCGGCGGCTACGGCGTGTCGTATGTCCACTTCCAGCGCGCCGGCGGCGGCAACATCCTGGCCATCAACGGGCCGCAGGTGATCAACGCGGTTGCCGTGCAGAACGACCCGACCGCCGCGACCTTCCGGACGCAGCAGCAGGGCTTTCCGGCGGGCTGGAACGACGCGGCCAACTTCAATCCGGTGGCGGCCAACATCACCTACATGCCGAACGACTTTCGATCGAGCCGCGTCGACAGCTGGTACATCTCGACGCAGCGCGAGCTGCTGCGCGGCACCATCGTCGACGTCGCCTACGTCGGCAACCGGGCCAACGGCCTGTTGCAGTTCGCCAACTTCAACCAGGCGCGTCCGAACAACGCCGGTGAGAACGTGCCGCTGCAGGCACGCCGACCCATCGCCTCGTTCGGCGACATCACGTACGCATGGAACGGCGGGCGATCCGACTATCACGGGTTCCAGCTGAAGACGGAGACCCGTGGCCGCGGTCTCGTCTTCGTCAACGCCCTGACGCTGTCGCGCGCCAGGGACAGCGGTGCCGGGTCGCTCGAGAATCCCAACGGGAACTCGCCGGCGGTGCAGGACATCAACGACGTCGACGCCGAGTACGGCCTCTCGGGCTACAACCAGCCGTACAACTGGACGAGCAGCCTCGTGTGGGACGTGCCGGTCGGGCGCGACCGCGCCTATCTCGGCGGCCTGCCGGCGTGGGCCGATGCCGTCCTCGGTGGCTGGCAGGTGGCGTTCATCAGCCTGCTCAACGCCGGTGACCCCGTCACCTTCACCTACACGCCGACGGCGCAGGGGCAGGTCTCGGGCATCACGGCGGACTTCCGCGGCGCCAACAACTATCGCCCCAACGTCAGCGGCGATCCGATGGGCGACGGCTCCATCGGCAACTACTTCAACCGGGCCGCCTTCTCGATTCCGCCGACCTCGTCGCCCTTCGGCAATGCCGAGCGCAACACCGTCCGTGGCCCGCTCTTCTGGTCGGTGGACTTCGCCCTGCAGAAGCGTTTCCGGCTGCCGGTCGGTCCGCGCACCAACATCGAAGTCCGCGGCGAGGCCTTCAACCTCTTCAACCGGACCAACTTCGGCGCGCCGAACGGCAACCTGAGCGCGAACGCCTTCGGCACGATCACCGGGACCTTCGACGCACGGCAGGTCCAGCTCGGGTTGCGCGTGACCTTCTAGCCGCGCCTGCTGCGGCGGTCCGGGGTGGCATGGGCATCGCGCCGTGTCACTCCGGGCCGGCGGTCGGCGGTGGATCGACGCCGACCAGCACGCGGTCGACGCGATGGCCGTCCATGTCGACGATCTCCAGGCGACAGCGGCCAATGGCGAAGACGTCGCCGACGCGGGGGACGCGGCCCAGGACGAACATCGCCAGCCCGCCCAGCGTGTGGTAGTGGTGCCGATCCTCGTCGGAGGACAGGGGCAGGTCCAGGTGCCGCTCGAGGGTGGCCAGTTCGATCGCGCCATCGACCAGATGAGTGCCATCGTCGCGCGTGACGATGGCGGGATCGGCATCCCGCGTTTCCGGGAGCTCACCGACGATCGCCGCCATGACGTCGGTCAGGCTGACGAGCCCGTTGACGCCTCCGAACTCGTCGATGACCAGGGCGACCGGGACGTGTCGTTGCCGGAACTCCTGCAGCAGATCCATCAGCGTGATGGTCCGAGGCACGAACAGGGCCTCCGTGGCCAACGCCTCGAGATCCACGCGCTCGCCCCGGAGCAGGTGCCCCAGGATGACCGAGGAATGCGCGACGCCGATGACGTCGTCGAGGCCGCCGCGGCAGACCGGCAGCACGGCGTGCGGGTTGGCTTGCAGCGTGGTGGCGTTCTCGGCCCAGGACCGGCGCACGTCGAGGCAGACGACGTCGGCGCGCGGCGTCAGAATGGCGCCGACATGTCGGTCGTCCAGATGCAGGACGTTCTCGACCAGATCCTGTTCGGCCAGCTCGAAGATCCCTGCCTGTGTCCCCTGCGCCATCAGCAGCTTGATTTCCTCGACGCTGACGACGGGCTGCGGCGTCCGGGAGACGCGCAGGATGGTCAACACCAGGTTCGTCGACGCCGACAGGAGCAGCACCAGGGGACGGCCGACGGTGGCCAGCACCGACATCGGACGGGCGACCAGCGACGCGATGCGTTCAGGGGACGTCAACCCGAGGCGCTTGGGGACGAGTTCGCCGAGAATCAGCGACACGTAGGTCAGGCTCACCACCATCGCGACCAGCGACAACGGTTCGGCATAGGGCGCGAGCACGGGGACGCGCAGCAACCACCCCTGGACGCGGACGGCAATGGCCGATTCACCGACGGCACCACTCAGGATGCCGATGCTGGTGATGCCGACCTGGACCGTCGAGAGGAAGTGCGTCGGGTCCGCCGAGAGCCGCAGGGCCTGCGCGGCACCCGGGTGGGCCGCGTCGACCAGCTGCTGCAGCCTGGCATGGCGCGAACTCACGAGGGCAATCTCCGACATCGCGAACACGCCGTTGATGAGGATCAGCGCCAGGAGGAGGACGAGGTCGGTCATGGCCACCATTATTCCTGCCGCACGAATATTTCCGTGGCAAAGCGAGCAGTGGCAGAATTACGCCATGCCGACGAGTCTGATTGGCGCCCTGCGCCGCCCCCGCGGCCGTCCCAAGAAGTTCGACGGGCCGACCCGTGTCGTCAGCCTGACCCTGCCCGAGTCGGCCATCGCGCGCCTGGCGCAGACCCACGGCGATCTCGGTCGCGCCGTCGTGAGTCTCATCGAACGCAAGACCCCCACGACGTCTCGGCCAGCCGCAGAACTCGTCGTGTTCGGCAACCATGCGGTGATCAGCGTGCGCGCGACGCCCGCGCTGGAGCAGCGGGCCGGGGTGCAACTCGTGCCACTCCCCGATGGGCGGGCGCTGCTGTCGCTCGAGGCGCTGGAGTCGGTCGCCGACCTCGAACTGCGCATCAGCGATGCGCTGGACGATGAGGCGCTGAGCGCCGACGATCGGGCCGTCTTCGCCGCCGTGCGGGCCATCCTGCGCGACGCCAGACAGGCCCAGGACGTCGCCCTGCTGCGCCGCAACATCATCGTCCTGCAGGGCGTTCGTCGCACGCGACGCCGATCCAGCTCGGCGGCACCCACGCGCACCACGTAGACGGGCGGCGTCCGAGGGGCGCCCGCCGCGGGTACACTGCAGGACGGCCCATGTCGTCCCTCAAGCTGGCAAATCTCTGGCGTGTCATCAGCGACGTCGACCTCGAACGGATTCGTGCCTCCGCACGCACGCCCTTCGAACTCCTGGTCGTGGCCGAGGACGCCTCCATCGGCGAACGCGTTCGGGCCGGTCTCGGTGCCGTGCCCGGCGGCAGCGTCCACCCGTATGTGGTCGTGGTCGATCCCGACACGGTGCGGCAGCGACCGACCACGCCGCTGGTGGTGGTGCTGGCCACTGGCACCGCAGAGCTGTCCGTGCGGATGAAGGCCGTCGACGAGCACTGCATCCGCTCGCACTGGCCGCGCCTCACGCTCGTGGTCGGCTCGGAGACGCCCGACGCGGCCGCACGGCGGGTGGCCGAGCAGGCTCGCGTGGCTGCGCTGGACGTGATGAACGCGCCGCGGGCGCTGCTGCTCGCCGTCATCGCGCAGGTGGAAGGGGATGCCCGACTCGCGATCGCGGCCGCCCTGCCCGTGTTCCGGCAGGTCGTGGCCGAGGCCATCGTCGACGAGACGGCCAAGGCCAATGCGTCGTTCGCGGTCACCACGGGCCTGGCCGAGACCATCCCCGTGCTGACCGCACCGCTCAACCTCGGCGACATGATCGTGCTCACCAAGAACCAGCTGATCATGGGCTACAAGATCGCGCTCGCCGCTGGCCGCAACGACAGCCCGCGCTCGATGATGACCGAGATTCTCGGCGTGATCGGCGGCGGCTTCCTGTTCCGGCAGGTCGCGCGGCAACTCGTCGGTCTGATTCCCGTCGCCGGACTCGTGCCGAAGGTAGCGATTGCGTATGCCGGGACCTACGCGATGGGGCGCGGTCTGACCGCCTGGGCACTCGGCGGTGCGGAGGTGACGGCCGAGAGCCTGTCGCGATACACCGCGGAGGGGCTCGACCAGGGGCGCCAGTTGGCCCAGCAGCTGATCGGACAGGTCACGTCGGGCGTCCCGTCTCCGGCGCGCAGCTGGCAACGGCTCCGAGGCTGGCTGCCCTCGAGGACTTCCCGTCCTCCGACTCCGAAGGCGTGAGCGGCCCCATGCGCATCGTGCTGATTGCCAACCCTGCCTCTGGCACCGCGCAGGGGAGCGACGCCCTTGGGGAGGTCCAGCAGCATCTGCGGTCGGCCGGACACGACGTCCACGTGCGGGAAACGGCCGCCAGGGGCGATGCCGAACGGTTTGCCCACGACAGCGCCGCCTTGGGAGTCGACATCGTCGTGGCGGTGGGAGGCGACGGCACGCTGAACGAGGTGGTCAACGGCGTGGCATCGGCACCAGACGGCCTGGAGCGCTGTGCCATCGGGCTGATTCCCGCCGGGACGGGCAACGACTTCGCACGAACCCTTGGCATGGCTGAGTCCGACGTCGCGCTGGCGGCGCTGGCCGCGGGACACGAGCGCCGCGTCGACCTCGTGTCGCTCGGCGATCGGGTGTTCCTCAATGCCTCGGCAGGAGGCTTCACGGCGGAGACGTCCGCCAACGTGTCCAGCGGGATGAAGCAGGCCGTCGGCACGCTGGCCTACCTCATCGGGGGCGCGCGGGCGGTCCTCGAGTACGAACCGGTCGGCGTCCGCGTCGAGTGGGAGGGACGGTCGCTCGAGGCGGACCTGCAGCTGTTCGCCATCTGCAATGGCGCCTACATCGGCGGCGGGCATCAGCTGGCCCCGACGGCGCGTCCCGACGATGGCCTGATGGAAGTGTGTCTGGTGCGCGCCACGTCGACACTGGACTTCCTCGCGCTCCTGCCGCGCCTGTCCTCGGGCCATCACGTGGACGACGACGACGTGGCCTATTTCCGGACGCGTGCGGTCACGCTGTCCTTCTCGCGGACCATCAAGATCAACACCGATGGGGAAGTGCTCGAGGCCGCGCGGTGCGAGTACGTGATGCGGCCCGGGGCCGTGCGCCTGATCGCGCCGGCCCCATGAGGGCGGTCCGGGCAGGCGGACGGCCGGGTGGACGGCGGCCGAGGCGGCACGACGACACACGGCCGCCGATGATGGACTAAAATCCTCGTGTGACCTCCACCCCGGAAGGTGGACAGGCAGGCCCGCCAGCGCGGGTCGGCCAGTATCGACTCGGTCAAAGACTCGGCGCCGGGGGCATGGGTGCCGTCTATCGAGCGTTCGACGAGGCGCTGCAGCGTCCCGTTGCCATCAAGCGACTGATCCCCACCCTCGTCGACCAGTCGCGCAGCCTGCGATTCCGGCGCGAGGCGCGGATGGCTGCGCGCCTGAACCATCCTTCGATCGTCCACATCTACGAGATCGTCGAGTCGTCGGAAGGCGACTGGATCGTGATGGAACTGGTCGAGGGCAAGACGCTCGACCGTCTCCTGCGCGAGGGCCGCCTCGACCTCGCCAGCGTGGTCCACTACGCCCGCCAGATCGCCGAAGGCCTGTCGGAAGCACATGCCCAGGGCATCGTGCATCGCGACCTCAAGGCCGCCAACGTGATGGTGACGGGGCCCGGTCGGGTCAAGATTCTCGACTTCGGATTGGCGAAGGCCTACGACGGCGACTTCGACCAGGAGATCTCCAGTCCCGGCACGGTGGTCGGCACCTGCCACGCCATGTCACCGGAGCAGGCGCAGGGGCTGACCGTCGATCATCGGTCCGACCTGTTCTCGCTCGGCTCGCTCATCTACGAGATGCTCACGGGGCTGTCGCCGTTTCACGCGGCCACGCCGACCGAGACGCTGGCGCGCATCTGCGCCTATGAACCCGAGTCGCTCGGGCAACTCGTGCCGGCGACGCCCAGGGATCTCGTCGATCTCACGCACCGCCTGATCCGCAAGTCGGCGGCGCAGCGTCCCCAGAGCAGTTGGGAAGTAGCCGCGGCGCTCGAGCGCATCGAACGCGCGGGAGGGCTCGACCATCCCTCGCGGCGCCTGGTGACGGCCGCCACCGAGGTGCACACGCACGTCGACGGGCCGAGGCCAGGTCCGGTGCGCTCGGCCACGCCGCCGCCGCTCACGAGCATCGAGCGCCGCCAGATGACCGTGCTCTGCTGCGAACTCGCCGACGGTGCCCGCCCGGACGTGGAGGCCTTGCAGGTCTTCGATCCCGAGACCTTGTACGAACTGATGCTGCAGGTGCGGCCGCTCGTGCAGATGGCGGCGCAGCGCTACGACGGATCGCTCGGCAACGCGATGGGGCATCGTCTCCTCGTGTACTTCGGCTATCCCGCCGCGCACGAGGACGATGCCTGGCGTGCGGTGAGGGCCGCGCTCGATCTGGTGGGCGAGGTCGAGGCGCACCTCGAGGACGCCTCCGGGCGCCACCGCGTGCGGCCGTCGCTGCGGGTGGGCATCCACACGGGCACGGCGGTGGTCTCGACCCATGCCAACGCCCCAGAGCCCGTGGTGCTCGGCAGCACACTCGACGTCGCGCTCCGCCTGCTCGCGTCCGCCGAGCCCGGCTCCGTCGTCATCAGTGCCGCCACGCGATCGCTGGTGCACCGGGGCGTCGAGGCCGAGGCGTTGGCGCCCTTCCCGACCACGCCCGGGTCGGGCGTGGCGATGGTGCCGTATCGCGTCCGCGAGGGTCAGGACACTGGCGAAGAGGTCACGTTCGACCTCGCGCCGCTCGTCGGTCGCGACAAGGAACTCGATCTCCTGCTGGCCCGCTGGAGCGAGGCCCGCGCCGGTACCGGCCAGGCGGTGCTGATCACCGGCGAGCCCGGCATCGGCAAGTCGCGACTGCTGCGTGCGCTGCGCGAGCGCGTCAACGACACCGCCGGGGCGCGGACGGTGCGCTGGCTGCAGACGCACGGCACGCCCTATACCCAGCACACGCCGCTGCATGCCGTCGTGCAGTTGCTGCAGCGCCTGATGGTGGTCGAAGCGGGCGCGACGCCGTCCGAGCAACTGGCGACGCTGCTCGCGGCGTGCGAACTGGCCGAAGCGCAGCCCCTGTTCTCGGCGCTGCTCGACCTGCCCCTGCCCGCGGGGCGGCCGGCACCGTCGATGTCGCCCGAGCGCCAGCGTGAGGAGACGCTCGATGCCCTGGTCGCCCTGCTGCTGGAGATGGCGGCGCGCGAGCCGATCGTCCTGCTGGTCGAGGACCTGCATTGGCTCGACGCAACGACACTGGCATGGCTCGATCGCCTGATCGATCAGGCGCAGGCGGCACCGCTGTTCCTGGTCATGACACTGCGCCCCAACACGCTGGACGTCCCCTGGGCCGCCCGGGCCCAGGTGTCGCAGATCTCCCTCGGGGCGCTGACCACGGACGACACGGAACGGCTGATCCGCTTGCTCTCGGGCGATCAGGCGCTGCAGCCGCAGGTCCGCTCGCACATCATCAGCAAGACGGACGGCGTGCCGCTGTTCGTCGAGGAATTGACGCGCTCGGTGCTCGAGAGCGGGGCCTCGGGCGAATGGCACGAGCTGCCGACGACGCTGCGTGATTCGCTGACGGCGCGTCTCGGTCGCCTGGGGGCCGCCAAGGAAGTCGCGCAGCTCGCCTCGGTGATCGGACGGGCCTTCACCATGCCCCTGCTGGCGGCCGTGTCGTCGCATCCGCCGGAGCAGCTCGAGCGCGAACTGCGACAGCTGGTGCAGTCGGGCCTCGTCCACCGCCGCGGCTTCGGCGCCCAGGCCCGCTATGCCTTCAAGCACGCGCTGGTGCGCGATGCCGCCTACGATTCGCTGTTGCGCCGCGAGCGCCAGCAGATCCACCTGCGCATCGCCGATGCCCTCGAGGAGCAGAAGCGCGCGGGTAGCGACGATGTCCTCGGGGAAGTGATCGCGCACCATTGCCTCGCAGCCGAGCAGTACGAGCGGGCGTGCGAGTGCTGGCTCGGCGCCGGTCAGCTCGCGATGGCCCGATCCGCCCACGCCGACGCGATCGGCCACCTCCAGAATGCGGCCGAGGCACTCGAGGCGCTCCCACCGTCCCCGATGCGCGATCGCCAGGAGATCGCGGTGCGCAGCGCGCTGGCGATGTCGCTGGGAATCGTGCGCGGCTTGTCGTCGCCGGACGTCGAGGCGACGCAGGATCGCCTGCTGGCGCTCATCGGCCAGGTCGGCGACGTGCCGCACGAGCTCTACTTCGGCTTGTGGAACTTCTACGCCAGCCGCGGCAAGCTGCTGCGGGCGCGCGAACTGGCCGGACAGCGCCTCGCCTGGGGCGTCGGGCGCGGCGACATGGACGCGCGACTGCTCGGCCTCTACACCGCGGCGGCCTCCGATGCGTTCCTCGGCCGGTTCGCCGAGGCGCGCGACGGGTTCGAGGCGCTGCTCGCGATCTATCCCGCCGAGGGGCTGGGCACGCCGGCCATTGCCTACGACATCGGCGCGGTCGGGCAGTCGCTGCTCGGGGATGTCCTCTGGGTGCTCGGCGACGCCGAGACCGGCGCGCGGGTCTCGGACGACGCGATCGCCCGCGGCCGCGCCTGCTCGCCGTTCACGGAGTCGGTGGCACTGGTCGATCGGATGGCGCTCGCGATCTCGATGGGCGACATCGACGTGGCGCAGGCCCGGACCGAGGCGCTGATCGCCCTCAGCACCGAGCACGGCTACCAGTACTGGACCGTGTTCTGGACCCTCGGCCTCGCGATCATCCGCCTGTCGCGCACCCCCGATCCCGCGGAGGTGGATGCCCTCATCGAGGAGGCGGCCACGTCCATCACCATCATGCGGACGGCGTACGGCAGCAACCTGCAGTGCACCCGTTACCTGGCGTGGGTGGTCGAGCGCTGCCTGGCACAGGGGCGGACGCCGCGGGCGCGGGCCCTGCTGACCGAGGCGATCCAGATGACCGGCGAGAGCGGCGAGCGCTACTGGGAAGCCGAGCTGCGGCGCCTCGCCGCGCTGGTTCTGGAGGCCGAAGGCGCCGAGGCCAGCGAGATCGAGCGGGTGCTGCGCGAGGCCATCGCCATCGCGCAGCAGCAGGGCGCGCACGCGTTCGAGGTGCGGGCGTCGGTGGCGCTCGGGCGGCTCCTCCGTGACCAGGGCCGGGCCGACGAGGCCAGGACGCTGGTGGCTCCGCTGCTCGAGATCACGCCAGAGCCACCTGCCTGACGGCAGGCCCGCCGACGGCGAGCTGACGACGCTTCTGCACGAACAGGTAGAGGAACACGGCGTCGACGATCGCGGCCGAGCAGCCGATCGTCTGCAGGAACCTGTCGTCGGGGTAGTGCAGGAAGAAGAACACCACGACCAGCGCCGAGCCCGCCGCCCGCATCCAGTTGGCGTTGAAGGAGAAGTACTCGAGCGTCGGCTGCCGCAGCATCAGCGGGATGTAGAGGAACGAGATCGACAGCTGGATCAGGTAGGCCGAGCGGCCCCCGACGCTGTTGTCGAGGCCCTGGACGTGCATGTAGTAGGTGGCCGCGCCGGCGAGCACGGCGATGAACAGGCAGGCCGGGATGAAGATGTGCCGGGGCGCGAGTTGCGGCACCGTCAGCTGCTTGGCGCCGAGAAACAGCACGCCGTAGCTGAAGATCAGCCCGGCATCGAGGAAGAACCAGACGTAGTTGGCGCCCTGGAAGATCATCCCCATGTCGTTCTGCGCGAGGAAACTCCACACGAACTCCCACGCCACGTCGCAGCAGCCGGCAAAGACCGGCATCTCGACGTACTTGAGTGTGAAGATGTTGCGGATGTAGATGCCGTAGGCGAGCACCCACAGCAGGCAACCCAGGCCATAGAAGAAGAACTCCAGGCCCGTGTAGTCCTGCCAGTTGATCCAGACGATGCTCACCATCGGTCGTGTCCTCGGGAATCGACGTGGGTGGGGATGATCATTCGAAGGCCGGCCCGCGCAGGTCCAGCCGGCTGAAGGGCACGGAGAATACCACCTCGCCGCGGCGGTCGACGGCGACCATGCCCTGCAGCACCAGATGGGCCACCTTGTCGATGAACGCGTTGCGTTCGCCCGCCCACTGTCCGACCCGCAGGACGCCTGTCAGGACGGCCTTGAGCAGGCCATGGCCGGTCAGCGGGGTGAAGCCGACGCGCGCCAGTTCCTCGCGCGACATCAGCTCGGTCATGCAGAGCCGCGGCGCCCACCCGAGGCCGACCATCCGCGCGACCGGGGGCAGGAGCCGCGTCATCATCCGGAGATTGCTGGTGGTCAGCGCCACGCCAGCGGGATTGCGGTCGGGCATCGTGTTGTTGCGCCGCACGTACGCCGCATAGAACTCCGCCGCTTCGGCCAGAGTCGCCGGCACCAAGCTGGCGTCGTCGGGCCGTCCCTCGGGATGGATGCCCATCAACTGGGCAAAGATGCGCCACAAGTAGTAGAGGTCTTCCGCCTCGTCGTCGGCCAGCGGCAGTCCCAGCCGGCGGATGCCGTCCACCAGCAGGTAGGAGAAGGCCATGATCGTCGCGAGCATGTCCTCGTGGTTGACCGGCACCTGGAAGCGGGCCCGGAAGTCGGGGCGGTAGGTGTCGGTGAGCACGCGAATGCCGGCGTGCAGCAACCGCAGCTTCTTCGCGGTGACGATGGCCCGGCCGTGGTCGTCGAAGGCGTGGCCGTCCGAGACGTTGACCAGCAGCTGCACCACGCCCATCAGCCGCTCGTATGGATGGCGCTCGAGATCGCCGGAAATCGACAGGATCTCGGTCAGGCACGGGGCGGCGTAGCCACGGGGCAGGCTCGAGGCGAGCAGCACCACCACCGACGGGAGCGCGTTGCGGAGGAATGCCTCGCCGCCGCGGTGCAGGCGCGCCCGATCGGTGCCGGCGGGCAGGCCCCCGGCGTCGCGCATGAAGGCGTGGAGCGCCTCGGGCGCGTCCGGCGGCAAGGGGGTGTCGTTGCCCTGCAGCACGCGAAAGGCCCGGCCGACCGCCGCTGACCCGCCTTCGTCACGCAGGCGCCGCACCGCCTCGTCGGCCCGGGGATCGCCGGACCGCCGCAAGCCATCGAGGAACACGTCATCGGACCACTGGCTCACGGGCGGGACATCGCTTTCATCGGTTGGCCGTGATTGTACGGTGGGTGACCGTCGAGTCGGCGAGACACCGACGCCGGGCTACCGAGTCGGCGTTGGCACGCCGGTGGCCGAGAGCGTGCCGAGGATCCGCTGCAGCAGCCGTCCGTCATGGGCGTCGCCCTCGTCCTCGCGGGTGAACGAGACGAAGAGCACATGCGCCCCGTGGCGGAGGTACCACTCCTGGCGGGCGAGGCCGTCCTCGGACGGGAACGTGAACGCGAGTCCCTCGAAATCGCCATGGGAGGCGCCGACCGGCACCACGCCCGCCGCCAGGTGGTCGGCCGACAACCCGCGCAGGTCGTCATCGACGACGGGGCCGTCCTTGCGGTAGGCGCTGACCTGCAGGGCTTCGGCTTCGGACGGCGCCACGAGCGTCAGGCACTCCTCGTCATACTGCACGGTCCAGTCGTCAGGGACGACCAGCGACCACGAACTGCCTCCGACGCGCGGCATGCGCTGCATTGTAGAGCCAGGGGGAGGGGGAACTCGCGCGTAATTCCAGCTGTGCGCGCTGCAGAACGCGCGTTGATGAATATGCTCACTGAGTGTAGTTGCCTGGTGTGGGCTGAAGTGGCCGTAAGGGGTCAGACTCTGCACATGCTCGAAGTGAATTCACTGAATGTATTCACTCAAAATGCCACTAATGGACGCTGGAGACCCCAACATGCGGATCTTCTGACACGTTCTTCGTCTTCTGTTCGTTCACGTGCGCGATCTGCCCTCGATCGGTGGCGTGGTGGGGCAGAATGCTTCGCGTTCGGCCGTTTGTGGGAGGCCAGGGTCGACCTCATGGCGGCGGCGGTTCGGGAGCCCCCGTGTGACGACTCCCGAGCGGCCCGTCGCCAGGCCCCCCGAGGGGTTCGATGGCTGTGGCGTTCTGCCGCATCGCTTGGCGCGTTGGCGACAGGGTCTGAAGAGGCCACCGCGGCCCCACCGATGGTGCCGTGCCCAGCTGTCGTTCTGCTTGGGGCAGATGCCAGATTGTCTGGTCAGGTCGTCGGCGCTGTCGTCCTGACCTGTCTCCTCCTTTGTTCGGCCTGCTCGCCGTCAAGGGGGCCCCTCCAGGTCTCCTCAGGAGCGGACCGGTTCGTGGTCGTCGCCGTCACTGACGGCTACGACGCCGTCCGTCTCCTGTCGCCAACGTTTCGCGCGTCCGTCGCGAAGGAGCTGGGTTCGCCCTTCCATGCGGCCATTCCGAACCGAGACTTCCTGATCATGTGGTCCTCGAACGCATCGTCCTCGTTCGTGGCCCCGGCCCGAGAGCAAGTGGTTCGAGACTCGCGCGACCAGCCATATCCCCTGACACCGACGATCTTTGAAGCCACTCCTGCCCGGGTCACGGCCCTCACTCATCCATAGGGCCGCCAACCTCCGGCTGCAGCGGATTCGCGGAGCGCGCTCTAGATTGGCCTGATTCTTCGGTCCGGCCATGAACTCGGCTGTCCCACCTACTCCGCGGGGCGAGGGTACGCCGGGCACGTCGCTCTGATGTACGCGCTTGGGGCGGCGGGGCGCGATGGAGGAGATCCGTTCGAGGCGTTTCGTCACGATCTCGAGTCGATCGTGTTGCCCGCGTCGTCCGAGACGCAGTTCTTGGCCGCACTTGGGCGAGCCGTCCAAAGGTTCTTGGCATGCATCGATTGGCGCCGCGATGCTCCGGCTAAACGCCGCTTGCAGCCGACGGCGCCCGGCACCATCATGAGGCGCCGCGGCTGAAGCGGAGCACGTTGGGCGGACGGAGCTATCGAGGTCAGGCATGGCCAGCCGCCCGAAACCGAAGCTGCAAGAAATGACGGAGGCCTCGTGACGGTCCGATTCGTATGGGCGCTCCTGCTCGTGATTGGGGCCACCAGGCATGTCGCCTTCGCCCAGGACGTGGGTGACCAGATCAGTAGCAGCGGCAGTGCTGTTCCGCCGGCCAGTCGTCCTCGCGTGAGCGCCGACGACTTGCTCAAGGGGCAGCCAGTGCTCGCGTCCTTTGAGAAGCTAGAGCCGATGCTCGAACGTGGGCACGAGGTCGTGGTGTGGGACGCAGCGGGGCGGAAGACGCGGGGGCGCGTGTCATCCATCTCGGCAGAGCAAGTGGTGGTCCACCAACGAGCAGCGTCGCCCCTTCTTCGCCTGTTCAACACGCCGACCGACCGTCAGTTTCCAGCGGACGCCGTAGCGCGGATCGATATCGTTGACTCGACCTGGAATGGTGCTCTCATCGGGGCTGCCGTCGCGCCTGTGCTCGTGTTTGGTATCCACCGATGGGAAGAGGCCGGCGTCTCAGACAGCAATAGCATGAAGGGCATGGCAACAGTGGTCTTCGGGGGGCTCAGCGCCGTGCTGGCAATCGGCATAGGGCAGAAGATCGATGCGTCGATCAACCAGCCCGTCTACCAGCGGCGGCGTGGACTCCCGCCGGTCACCCTGATGCCTTGGCTGGAGCCAACGCGACGGGGTGTTCTCGCCCAGGTTCGATTCTAGCTGCAGGAGCCATCCGCTTGATCCTGTGGAGATTCCGGGGATGCGCCAGGGGCACTGACGGCCATCGCGTGGCGCCCATGGTCGATCAGCGCCTTCTCAATTGCGCCCGGGACCCGCAGGTGCCATAGTTTCGCATCCTTCACGCGGCCGTGGGCAGGTTCGGTCACCATCGTCAAGCGTACGAGGAGGCACCGTGGCGTCGAGTCGCAGTCGCTGCCTGTTGTTCGCGATTTCCTTGCTCTCGACGACACCCTGCGGGGCAAGCTCGGTCTTGCTGGACCAGTTTGCCATTCCTCCTTCGCCACCTCTCAATGGCTATCTGGCCGAGGATACTCAAACCCTCGCACAGACCTTTACGGTGGGGCTACGCGGCCGCTTGTCGGCCATCGAGCTCGACCTGGCCTGCTGCCTGGACCGGAATGGCATCGTCACGTTTCCGGCCGATCTGGTCATAGAGATCCGGACGACGCTTCCGAACGGCACGCCGTCGGATCACGTGCTTGCAACGACCACCGCGAAGGCCAAGAACCTCTCCGTGGGGTCCTTCGCGTTCGAACGAATCCCACTCTCGTCCCAGCGAGTCGAGGTAGTCCCTGGCGACGTCCTCGCTATCGTGCTGAGCTCGACGGCGCCCGGGCTGGGCCTTTTCAACCCGTACACCTGGGCGCTCGAGACGTCGGGGGAGTACGACAGAGGCACGGGGTTCGTCAACCACGGGCGTGGGGATGGATGGTTTGCCGTCTCCGATTACGGGTTCAAGACGTACGTACCCGAACCGTCAAGTCTCGCCCTGATGGCTCTTGGCCTGGCGACGATGGCGAGGCGGCGAATCGTCCGATCGCGGCAGGTGCCGAGCAAGAAGCCATAGCAGGAGCCGTGGTCATCGCACGCACGAAAGATTCCCCGTTCGCATCGTGAGGCTTCGAGGTCACGATGCGGTCGCCCGTGTGCGTGCACACAGCGCCACGGACGCATCGATGACATCGGCCGTTCCTCGGACGCGGACGCCAGAGAGCTGCCCGGCTTCGCGTGCTCGTTGGTCGTCGAGCGCAATGGCCTCGGTGTGCGCTGCGCCGAGCAATCGTGCGAGCCGGGCCTGTCTGCGCCCGTCGCGCCACACCTGGCCGACCGCACCCGCAGGCACGGCCAAACGGTGCCCGTGCTGAATGTTGCGCAGGAGGAGCGCGACGATCCGGCGCCGGCCTACTCCGGTTGGACGCTGCCCGCCGGCGCGGACGGCTCGGGCACGCTTTCACACCAAGCGCTTGATCGGCGGCACCACGTTCCTGGGCAGTCAACGGTCCTCCGGTCTCCTCCAGCATCTCCTCGAGCAGCGCTGACAGGTCGTCGAGCTTGAGCGTCTCGGCAAGCGCAGATGCAACGTCCGCGCTGACGCTGGCGGCGCGGCCCTGACGGACCGCTCTCCGGGCGCGCTCGGCCAGGCCGTCGGGCAGGCTGACCGCGATTTTCTCCGCGGCGTTCATACCCGCAGTACGACCACAGATGGAGGGCAAATCCAACGGTGCGACGCGGCGAATTGCCCTGAAGCTGTCGCTGACCGGTAGCGAGCCAATGGAGCGGAAAGTGTGGCGTCCCCAACGGGATTCGAACCCGTGTTTCAGCCTTGAAAGGGCCGCGTCCTGGGCCTCTGGACGATGGGGACGTGCGACGAGCGCGTGTCGGACGAACCGTAGCCGCGGGCGCGGCGGCTCGACCGACCCAGAAGGATACCACAGGCACGGCCGCCGTCTCGTCGCGGTGTACGCTGGGGCATGCACGAGGTGCACATGCGCCGCGCCATCGAGGCCGCTCGCCACGTTCCCGACCTGCCATTCGGCGCCGTCATCGTCGATCAGGAGACCCAGGCGGTGGTCGCCGAGGGGTGGAACCGCTCGTCGCTGAATCCCACCTGGCACGGCGAGATCGACGCCATCAACCGGCTCGCCAGCGCCCAGCCGCAGTTCGAGGGGCGCCGCCTGGCGCTGTACACCACCGCCGAACCCTGTCCGATGTGTCAGGGCGCCATCCTGTGGGCGGGCATCGAGACCGTCGTCTTCGGGACCTCGATTCGCTTCCTGCAGGCACACGACTGGAAGCAGATCGACATCCTGGCCGAGGAAGTCGCCCGACGCAGTCCAGGCTGGCGCTGCACGATCCTCGGCGGCGTACTCGAGGCCGAGTGCAACGCGCTGTTCCTCGCCGCGCGCGCCACGGCATGACCCTGCGACTCGCGGTCGTCCAGCTCCTCGTCCAGCCCGGGGCCGCACACGACACCCTCGAGCGCGCCCTCGCCGCCATCGATCGGGCGGCCAGTGAGGGCGCCGAGATCGTGCTGCTGCCGGAAGCGCTGCCGCTCGGATGGATGGCCGCCGACACCCGTGCGGCGGCCGAGCCGATTCCCGATGGACCCTGGTGCCGCGCCGTCCGGGACGCCGCGGTGCGCACGGGCACGCACGTCTGCACCGGCCTCGCGGAACGGGCCGGCGATGTCGTCTACAACGCCGCCGTCCTGATCGGCCCGAGTGGCGACGTGCTGCTGCACCACCGCAAGCTGAACGAACTCGGTCTCGCGTGCGACCTCTACGCGCGGGGCGATCGCCTCGGGGTGGTCGACACGCGGCACGGCCGCATCGGCCTGATGATCTGCGCCGATGCCTTCGCGCCGGGCGAGGTCGTCAGCCGGACCCTCGGTCTCATGGGCGCGGCACTCATCCTGTCGCCGTGCGCCTGGGCCGTGCCGCCCGACCACGATCAGGCGCGCACGCCCTACGGCGACCTCTGGCGCCAGTGCTATGGCGTGGTCGCCCGCGACCATCGCCTCCGGATCGCCGGCGCCAGCAGTGTCGGCCCCATCACCTCGGGTCCCTGGACCGGACACGCCTGCATCGGCTGCTCCCTCATCGTCGGTCCCGACGGCGAGGTCGTCGCGCAGGGCCCGTACGGCGTCGACGCCGAGGCCACGATCCTCGTCGACCTCGATCTGTCACTCCCGCCGTGAGCCCTGAGCCCGCAGCCGTCTGTGTGAGCCTTGAGCCCTGAGCCCTGAGCCTGTTTCTGTACGCCGGTCCCCCTCGCCGTCGTTGACCCTGACATGACCCTCCGTGAACGCGCCGAAGCGGTGCTGTCGTCCGACACCGCCATCGCCCGCGAACTGCTCGCCATGGCCGATCGCCATGTCACGCCCGCTCCGGCCGTGCGCGCGGGCGTCAGCACGGCGTCGATTCGCGCCTTCGTGGAAGGGCAGCCGGGCTGGAGTGCCGGCCCGCGCAGCAGCGCCGAGGCCGACGGCCGGTTCCACGTCGAGGCGGTCATCCTGGCGCACGGCCGTCCGTCGATGCTGGTGCAGCGCAACCGCATCCAGTTGCCGGAGTCGCCCGAGTTGCGTCGCCGCATCGAGGCGACGCGCCTGCGCTACGAATCCCGCCTCGCGAGTGTCGGCCGGGTCGAACTCTCGGGCCATCCCCGCCTCCAGCAAGCGGGCACCGCCTGGATCGTCGCCGAGAATCTCGTCGTCACCAACGCGCACGTCGCGGCCGAGTTCGTCGCCCGCGATCAGACGCATCTGGTGTTCCGGCGGGCGTTCGGCAACGACCCCATGTCGGCGTGCGTCGACCTGCGCGAGGAGTACGTCGACGCGGGCACGCCGGAGGAGTTCGAGATCGGCGTGGATCAGGTGCTGTACCTCGCCGATCTCGCCGATGCGCAGGCGCCCGACCTGGCGCTGCTGCGACTGGCGCCCGGCCAGGGCGTGTCGTTGCCGCCCCCGATCCCGTTCGTCGAGGTGCCGCTCGATGTCGGGCGCGACATCGCCGTGGTGGGCTTTCCGGCCGAGGATCCCATCGGGTCGGGCAGTGTCGCGGTGGCCCGACGCCTGTTCGGCGGCATCTACGGCGTCAAGCGCTTCTCCCCCGGCAAGATCGGCACGATGCCCGCCGGGGCCTGGGCCTTCGCCCACGACGCCACGACCCTGGGGGGCAGCTCCGGCTCGGTGGTCATCGACCTCGAGACCGGCGGCGCCCTGGGCGTGCACTTCGCCGGTGCCCTCGAGCGCACCAACTATGCGGTGCGCGGTCGATACGTCCTCGATGCGCTCGCGGCCGCCACGCCGATGGTCACGGTGCCGACGATGCCGACCCGCCCCGACAGCGGCGTCGAACCGACCCCGCTCGCCCCGGCAGCCGCGGGCTACGGCGAGCGCGATGGCTATCGGGCCGACTTCCTCGGACCCGATCAGCCTGACGCGCCGCTGCCCACCGTGGTGTGTGCCGACGATGTCCTGGAGGTGCCGTGGCAGGGGGAGGTCCTGCGGGCCATCCCGTACCGCCACTTCTCCGTGGTGATGAGTGCCCGGCGCCGCGTCTGCTACGTGAGTGCCGTCAACATCGACGGGCGCCTGAGCGTGCCGCACCTGCGTCGGCGCGACTGGCGGTTCGACCCGCGGGTCCCGCAGGCGCAGCAACTGGCCGGCCCCGTCTACGGCAACGCGCCGCGCTTCAGTCGCGGGCACATGACGCGTCGCGAGGACCCCGCCTGGGGGCAGACACGCGCCGACGCCGACGAGGGCAACACGGACTCGATGCACCTGGTCAATGCCGTGCCGCAGATGCAACCGTTCAACGCCGGCATCTGGCTCAGGCTCGAGGACTACGCCTTGCAGAGTGCGCGCGAGGACGACCAGAAAATCTCGGTGATGACCGGCCCCGTGCTGCGCGACGACGATCCGGTCTTCGAGCAGGTGCCGATCCCGATCGAGTTCTGGAAGGTCATCGTCTTCGTGCACGACGAGACCGGCGCGCTCAGCGTCTCCGGGTACGTCCTGTCGCAGCGCGGCTTCCTGCCGCATCGCGAGGCGGTGTTCGGGGCCTACGAGACCTATCAGGTGCCCATCACCACCATCGAGCAGCGGGCCGGGCTGCGGTTCGGCTCGCTCACGCCGCTCGACGTGTTCGCCAGTGCGCCGGAGACCGCCGCGCGGCCACTGCTGTCGCCCGACGAGATTCGCTGGCGCTAGACCCGCTCGGCCAGGTACTGCGCGACCAGGGCATCCGCATCCCGGTCGATCGTGAAGCCCAGCGCCAGGGCCCGCGAGACGTCGAAGGCCCCGGGCCAGCTGCCGACGACGGTGCTGATGCGGGCATCGGGGGCGAGGCGCACCAGGGCGCGGGTGGTCGGCCCGGCCGCCCGCTCGAGGCTATCCAGCAGGTCCGCCGGTGTCAGGGTGACACCGGGCAGGTTCAGGGTGCGCACCGGTCCGAGGGCCTCGGGCCCGACGACTCCCGCGTGGGCGAGGTTCGCGGTCGTGGTGGCGGGGGAGGCCACCCACAACCGTGTGTCGAGCGGCACCGGGCAGACGCTGTCGACGCCGGCCAGCGGTTCGCGCACGATCCCGCTCACGAAGCTCGACATCGCGGAGTTGGGTTGGCCGGGGCGCACCGAGACGGTCGGCACGCGGCAGGCCAGGCCATCCACCACGCCCCGCCGCGTGGCCTCCAGCACGAGCAGCTCGGCGATGGCCTTGGTGGTGCCGTAGGTCGAGGCCGGGCGCAGGGCGAGATCCTCCGGCACCACGTCCGGCAGCGGGCGCCCGAAGACCGCGATGGTGCTGGCGAACACGAAGCGCGGGGGGCTGGCGAGCCGGCGGCAGGCCTCGAGCAGCGCCTGCGTGCCGCCGACGTTCACCGTCAGGGCGAGGTCGGGTTCGGCGTCCGACTGGCCGCTGAGGACCGCCGCCAGATGCCAGATCGCCGTGACGTCGGGTTCCACCGCGGTGGCGACGAAGCCGGGGTCGGCAATGCTGCCGACGTGCGACACGACGCGGGCGTCGGCGAGCGGGCTGGCCACCTGATCCACGCAGATCACGCGGGTGGCGGCCTGCACCTGGGCCGTACCCGCAAGCAGACGTTGAATGAGGCGGGTGCCGAGGAAGCCGGCGCCGCCCGTCACGAGCATGGTCATCGCTGGGCAGTCTCCTGTGCGCGTCGCGCCGGACCATGCTACCGTTCGCGCCGAGATGGCACCAGCGCGCATTGCCCTCGTGACGGGGGCCGGGAGCGGGATTGGACGAGCGGTGGCGGTCGGCCTCCTCGAGGCCGGCTACACGGTGGCGCTGGTCGGGCGACGCGCCGCGGCGCTCGAGGAGACGGCCGCGCTGGCGGGAGCGCCCGCTGGCGCCTGCCTGGTCCTGCCCGGCGATGTCACGCAACCCGAGGCGGTACGTGGCATCTTTGCCACCGTGGGGTCGTCGTTCGGCCGGCTCGACCTCCTGTTCAACAATGCCGGGGTCAACGCGCCGGCGCTCCCGCTCGAGGACCTGACCTACGAGCAATGGCGGGCCGTAGTCGACGTCAACCTGACCGGCGTGTTCCTGTGTACCCAGGAAGCGGTGCGGCTGATGAAGCACCAGCAGCCCCGGGGGGGACGCATCATCAACAACGGCTCCATCGCCGCCCACGTCCCGCGTCCCCACTCGGCGCCCTACGCCGCCACCAAGCACGGCGTCACCGGACTGACGCGTGCCACTGCGCTCGACGGCCGGGCCTTCGACATCGCCTGCGGTCAAATCGACATTGGCAACGCGGCGACCGACATGTCGCGCGGCTATGCCAGCGGCGTCCGGCAGCCCGACGGCAGCCTCGCCGAGGAGCCGCTGTTCGACGTGGCACACGTCGTCCAGGCGGTCCTCTATATGGCGGCCCTGCCCCTGAACGCCAATGTTCCGTTCATGACCGTCATGGCCACTGGCATGCCGTACCTCGGCCGAGGGTGACCAAGGCGTCGCGGTCGAGCGTGTAAACGCTACCTTCCGGTAGAGACACGTTTCGCTACTCGACGTGCGTCAGAGGCGCCATTTCTGACACTTCTGTGTGTGATGGCTCGGCCCGAGTCTTGCTAGGGTACCGGGTGTCCTGCTTCCTGGGCCAGTTTCACAACACAGAAGTCGAGTGCCACTTACATTCTCCGCCGTAGCCCTCCGCGCGATTCGTTGCGCAACGACCTCCGCTGTCCTGCTGTGCGCAGCGGTGGTGTCCGCGCAGGCGCAATCCCTCCGACTGGCCTGGGATCCCCCCCCGGGCGACGTGGCGGTGTCGTACGTGGTGGAGCGGGGGACGTCCGCCGGCACCTACACCATCACGTACCCGGTCGAGGCCGGCGCCACGAGCCTCACCCTCACCGACCTGACCGCGGGCAAGAAGTACTTCTTCATCGTGCGCACCGTCGACGCCAAGGGGGTCCGGAGCGCGCCGTCCAACGAGATCTCGGCGGTCGTCAAGGCGGCCGACGATGGCTCGGGTGGCGGAGGGGAGGATACGGACTCCGGTGGGGATGACGGGACCGACGACTCCGAGACCGAGCCGGAACCGCCGCCGCCGCCCCCACCGCTCGTCCTGACCATCAGCAGTGAAGCCGCCCTCCGAAAGGCGTTGGCCTCGCCTCGTTCCAACGTGGTCTACCAACTCGCGACCGGGACGTATCGGCTGACCCGACCGATTGTCCTCACGGGGGGGGTACAGGATGTGACTATCCGCAGTCGTACCGGCCGGGCCGCTGACGTGACACTGCTCGGACCGCCAGCGACAGTTGCCGATCCGCAGCCCTCAGCCGTCGTGGCCCGGGAGATCACGCGCCTGACCCTTGCCGAGGTGACATTGCGCACAGCGGCGGGCTATGCCGTGACTCTGGGCGACGGCGTTCACCAGCCAAAACTGCAGGGCGTCCGCTTCATCGACAATGGCCAGTTCGTCCAGTCGTTGCTGCACAAGAACGGCCGGGGCGCCTCTGGCGGTCTGATCGAAGGCTGTAGTTTCGATTTCGTAGGCGCTGCGGTCGATTTGCCACCGGGCATTGACATTCGCGGCGGGAGCGGGTGGGTGCTCCGAGGAAACCGATTCAAGGACACGAAGCCCCTTACGCGCGTGCAATTCGGCCCAGCGATCGTTGCTTGGGAGGGGAGTCGTGGCACGCTGGTCGAGCGCAACGTGTTCATCAACTCAACGCGGGAGATCGTACTGGGGCTTGGCGACCGTTCGCCCGACCAGCACTCCCGCGGCGTGGTCCGCAACAACATGATTGTGCGCAAAGCGATGACTGGCAGCCGGGGCCCCGCAATTTCGGTACTCGATTCGCCGGAAACGCTCGTGTTGCACAACACGATGCTGCTGGCTGGGACTTCAGCCGTCGCCGTCGAGTACGCGCATCCTGATTCGCAGATGGTCGTGATTCTGAACAACCTCGCTGATGCCGCCATCAGTGGGCGTGATTCGGCGGGAGCGATCATCAACCGCAACATCCTCAACGCCAACGCCTCGATGTTCGTAGCGCCGTCGCGCGGGGATTTGCGCCTGCGGCCGGACTTCGCTCGCACGGTCATCGACACAGGTCTCTTCATCAACGCCATCGTCCCGACAGATGCCGAGGGCGATCTCCGCCCCCAAGGGGCAGCGCCCGATGTCGGCGCCGACGAGGTCGTCAGGTAGGCGAGCGCCGGCCGCCGCGGCGCGTGCCTGCCTGTGTAAGTTCGGGGGCACGCGTCTGATTGAAAACACTGCAGCGCCGGCGGTGCTGCAGTGAGGCGCTCGCCGAATCGCTCGGATTTCCGGGCAAAACCACGCGCTGCGCGGATATGACGTACGGATGAGATTCGGCCCGCGTCTTGCTCCTGCAGAGGGCGGCGCCCATGGGGGGCGCTCCCGGTCCCCAGCGTGTACGGACACATCCCGAGTCGCGAGACATCGCCCGCCTGCGTCCCCGACATGTGCGTCGCACGTGTCACGGTCTTCCTCCTCGCCATCGTCGGTCTCTTCGGCGCCGTGGCGCCTGCGTTCGGCCAGGCAGCCACGCGCCTGTCGTGGGATCCCCCCGCCGGCGGCATCGCCGCCTCCTATGTCGTGCAGTGGGGGCCCGCCCCTGGTGAGTACCTCGGGTCGGCGATCGTCCCGGCCGGCGACACGTCGTTCGAGGCTCGCGGCCTCCGCCCCGGCCTGCGCTACTACTTCGCGGTGCGCGCCATCGATGCCGAGGGCCACTACAGTGGTTTCTCCAACGAGGTCGTGGTCGTGGCGGCGCCCGCCGATGCCCGCGGGATCGGCGCTGGCGCGCCCGCGGCGACATCGTGGCCCGACGTGCTCCTCGAGGTGCGATCCGAGGGCACCGGCGAGGGGACCGTGGCGACGTCGCCATCGCCGACCGAGCCGTGCGGCCCCTCCTGCGCGGTGTCGCTCCCGGGCGGGACGCGCGTGACGCTCGTGGCCACCGCGACGGCCGGCAGTCGCTTCGCGGGATGGCAGGGGGCGGGCTGCGAGAGCGACGCCACGTGCATGTTCCGGCTCGGCGAGCCGACGATGGTCGTGGCGAGGTTCGAGCGTGACGCGTCGCCATCGCCGTCGACGGAGCGCTACCTGGCCGAAGGCGCGGTGAGCGGCTTCTTCGATACCCGGATCGCACTGGCCAACCCGGGGGCCGTGCCGGCCACGGCCTCGTTGCAGTTCCTGCGCGGAGACGGTGGCGTCGTGGTCCACGAGGCGACGCTGCCGCCACTCTCGAGCACCCATGTCGACGCCGCCAGCGTCCCCGGGCTCTCGGGACAGGCCTTCGCCACGGTGGTCGCCAGCAACACGCCCCTCGTCGTCGATCGCACCATGTCGTGGCGCGGGGCCAACGGATTCGCGTACGGTGCGCATGCCGAGACCAGCGTCGCGGGGCCCGCCCCCCGCTGGTACCTGGCCGAGGGCGCGACGCACGCGGGCTTCGACCTGTTCTACCTGCTGCAGAATCCCAACGACTTCGTGGTGCGTGCGCGCATCCGCTACCTGCGCCCCGTCGGCGCGCCCCTCGAGAAGGTCTACACCCTGCCGGCCCGGAGCCGCACCAGCGTGTGGGTCGACAAGGAGCTGATCGGCACGCCCGCCGCGCGGCTGTTGGCCAACACGGAGGTGTCGGCGGTCGTCGATGCCCTCGATGGTGCCGGCATCGTGGTCGAACGCGCGATGTACGACACGCGTCGCGGGGTGACGTTCGAAGCGGGACACGAGAGTGCGGGGATCACGAGTCCCGCCGAGCGCTGGTACTTCGCGGAAGGGGCCACGGGGCCCTACTTCGATCTCTTCCTGTTGATTGCCAATCCGGGCACGACCCGGGCCGACGTTCGCGTGACGTACCTGCTGCCCAACGGACGGCGCGTCGTGCGGTCGCATCAGGTGGGACCGGCGCAGCGCTACACGATCTGGGTCGACCAGGAAGGCGACCTCCTGGCCGATACCGCCGTTTCTGCCATCGTCGAAACCACCAACGGTGTCCCCGTCGTGGCCGAGCGTTCGATGTGGTGGCCAGGGGACTCGACGACCTGGCGCGAAGCCCACAATTCGCCGGGCGCGACGGCCGTCGGCACCCGATGGGCCGTCGCGGACGGTGACGTCCAGCAGGGGCGTCTCGGTCGGTCCACGTATCTGCTCGTGGCCAACGTGTCGAGTCGTGTCGCGCGCGTCCGCGTCACCCTGCTCTTTCGCGCCGGCGTGCCGGCGATGGTCCGCGAGTTTCTGGTCACCGGGGGCAGCCGTTTCGGCATCAGCGTGGGCGACGACTTCCCGGAAGCGGTGGGCCAGCAGTTCGGCGCCTTGATCGAGAGCGTGGGCGAGAACCCGGCCTCGATCGTCGTGGAGCGTGCCATGTACGCCGACGCGCCCGGCCAGCCGTGGGCGAGCGGCACGAACCTGCTCGCCACCCGTCTGCCGTAGCGGGTCGGCGGTACGGTTCGTGCTTCAGTCCCAGCGACCCTGTGCAGAGGCTCGGAGCGGATGACACTTGTGTCATTCATCCACGGGAGTTGTCGGGAGCCGAGATGCGGACAGTCCGAGGACGATGGGCGCCGATGGTGGTGGGCGTGGCAGTGGCGCTCGGGCTGTCGGCCGTCGCCCAGGGCCCGCCCCCGACGACGCCGTATCCCATCCTGTTCGTCACCCAGGTGCCGGTGCCGGCCGACTTCACGACCATCGGCGCGGTGTTCGGCAATCACCGGGCCCAGCTCGACTCGGTGGCGCGGGGCGGCGATCTGTGGATTCGCGATCCCGACGGGGGCCTGCGCAATCTGACGGCCGCGGCCGGGTACGGCACGACGGGATTCCAGGGGGCGACCGCCATCGCCGTACGCGAACCGAGCGTCCACTGGAGCGGCGCCCGCGCCGTCTTCAGCATGGTCGTCGGCGGCACCGACCAGCGTTACCAGACGCAGGCCTGGCGCTGGCAGCTGTACGAGATCACCGGGCTCGGTCCGTCCGAGATGCCGGTGATCACCAAGGTGCCCAACCAGCCCACCGGATACAACAACGTCAGTCCGACGTACGGCACCGACGACCGCATCCTGTTCACGTCGGACCGGCCGCGTGGGGGCGAATCGCATCTCTACCCGCAGCTCGACGAGTACGAAGAGGCGCCGGTGGTGAGCGGCATCTGGAGCCTCGAGCCGGCGAGCGGTGATCTGTTCCTCGTGCAGCACTCGCCGTCGGGATCGTTCTCGCCACAGGTGGACAGCTTCGGACGCGTCATCTACATCCGCTGGGATCACCTGCAGCGCGACCAGCAGGCAGACGCCGACTCGCGGGCCAGCACGTTCCACGGCACCTACGGCACCTTCAACTACGCCGATGAATCGGCTGGGGCCGCCCGCCTGACGTCGCGCGCCGAGGTCTTTCCCGAGCCGCGAAGCACGCGGACCGACCTGCTGGCCGGCACCAACCTCGTCGGCCACACCTTCAACGACTTCTTCCCGTGGATGGTGGATGAGGATGGCAGCGGCGAGGAGACGCTGAACCATGTCGGTCGGCACGAGTTCCTCGGCTACTTCGACGTCAGCCTGGACGACGATCCGAACCTGACCTATCACCACTCGCAGTCGCCGCGCGTCAACCCGAACACGATCAACGGCTTCATCCAGGTCAGGGAATCGGCGTTCTCGCCGGGCACCTACTTCGGGGTCGACGCGCCGGAGTTCTCGACGCACGCCAGCGGGCAGATCATCAGCACGTACGGCCCTCCGGGCTTCAACCCGGATCAGATGACGATCACGTACGTCACCCATCGCGACACGAGCACCTACACCGAGACGCCGTCGCCGAATCACTCGGGCCTCTACCGCAATCCCTTGCCGTTGTCGGACGGCCGCCTGGCGGCGGTGCACACCCGCGAAACGCGTCGTGACACCAACACCGGCACCACCGCGAGTCCGGGGTCGCGGTACGACTTCCGGCTGAGGCTGCTCGAGCCGGCCAATGGCGTTCACGTCCCCGGGCTGACACTGACGCCCGGCATCAGCAAGAGCGTCACCTACTGGAATCCCGACGTGCTGGTGGCGTACTCGGGCCCGCTGTGGGAACTCGATCCGGTGGAGGTGCGGCCGCGTGCGCGTCCGTCGCGGCGCGTCAGCGCCCTGCCGCCGCAGGAGGCACAGATCCTCGCCGAGCAGGGCATCAGCGAGGGCCGGCTGGAGGCGTGGCTCGAGGCCAACGATCTTGCGCTGATCGTGAGTCACGACGTCACCGCGCGCGACCACAGCGACCGTCAGCAGCCGTTCAACCTGCGCGTCGCGGGCGGCGGCGTGCAGACCGTCGGGGCGCCGGGCAAGGTGTATGACGTGGCCTTCCTGCAGATCTTCCAGGCAGACCAGATTCGCGGCATCGGCGGCACCACGAGTCCGAGGCCTGGTCGTCGAGTCCTGCCGCAGGTCCTGCACGACCCACGGGCCCGCAACCCGCTGCTGCCTGGAGCCCCCGCCGGCAGTGTCGCGATCGCGCCGGATGGATCGGTGGCAGCCTTCGTGCCGGCGCGGCGCGCCTTGTCGTGGCAGCTCACCGATCCGGCCGGTGTGCCCGTCGTCCGCGAGCGGCTGTGGGTCACGATGCGGCCCGGCGAAGTGCGTGTCTGCGCCGCCTGCCACGGCGCCAACACCACGGACCAGGCTGGCCGCCCCGAGCCCGCCAACGCGCCGCAGGCGCTGCGGCAGTTGCTCACGTACTGGGTGCAGCACGTCGAGGGCGGAGGCGCGGCCTCCCCGGTGGCGCTGACGGTCGCGCGCACGGGCCGCGGCAGCGGCACCGTCGTCAGCTCGCCCGGTGGGGTGTCCTGCGGCAGCACCTGCGTGACGTCGGTCGCTCCCGGCACCACCGTCACGCTCGCCGCGACGCCGGGCAGCGGCAGCCGCTTCACGGGCTGGGCCGGCGGTGGCTGCAGCGGCGTCGGGACCTGCACGGTGACCGTCTCCGCGCCGTTGACGGTGACCGCCACGTTCACGACGGATGTGGCGGCGCCCACCAGCTTCACCCGGTATCTGGCCGAGGGCGTGGCCAGTGACTTCTTCGACACGCGCGTCGTGCTGGCCAACCCCGGCGCCCTCGCCGCCAGCACCACGGTGGAGTTCCTGCGCGAGGACGGTGTCGTGGTGCCGCTGGCGCTGACGGTGCCACCGCTGGCGACGCGCACCATCGAGGCGGGCGGCGTTGCCGGCCTGCCGACCCATGCCTTCGGCGCCGTCGTCCGATCGGATGTGCCGCTGGCCGTCGACCGGACCGTGGTGTGGCACGACGCGCGGGGCATCGCCTATGGCGCCCACGCCGAAACCAGCGTGGCCGGGCCGGCGCCGCGGTGGTATCTGGCCGAAGGGGCCACGCACAGCGGCTTCGATCTGTTCTACCTCTTGCAGAATCCTTCGACGATCGACGTGCCCGTCCGCGTGCGCTACCTGCGCCCCGTCGGTCCGCCGCTCGAGAAGACCTACACGCTCGCGCCGCTCAGCCGCACGAACATCTGGGTGGACCACGAGGTCTTCGGCGCCTCGGCCGACCGTGCGCTGGCGTCCACCGACGTGTCGGCCGTCATCGAGACCACCGACGGGAGCGGGGTCATCGTCGAGCGGGCGATGTACTACACGCCGCGCGGGGTGACCTTCCAGGCCGGACACGAGAGCGCTGGGGTCACGACCCCGTCCACGCACTGGTATCTCGCCGAGGGGGCGACCGGACCGTTCTTCGATCTCTTCCTCCTCATCGCCAACCCGGCCGACCAGCCCGCCGACGTGACCGTCAGCTATCTGCTGCCGGATGGCTCGCAGGTGCGACACGCGCATACCGTCGGGCCGCTGCAGCGGTTCACCATCTGGGTGGATCAGGCAGATCCGCGGTTGGTCAGCACTGCCGTGTCGATGGTGGTGACGTCCAGCAATGGCGTGCCGGTCGTGGTGGAACGGTCGATGTGGTGGCCTGGCGACAGTGCGACGTGGACCGAGTCGCACAACGCTCCGGGCGCCACCGAGACCGGGACGGCCTGGGCGGTGGCTGACGGCGAGGTGAGCGGCCCGCCCTTCAATCGCGCGACGTACCTGCTCGTGGCCAACCCGGGCGACACGTCCGCCGCCGTCAAGGTCACGCTGCTGTTCGACGATGGGGCACCGGTGGTGTCGCGGACGTTCGTCGTCCTGCCCAACAGCCGCTTTGGCGTCAGCGTGCGCGACGAGTTCCCGGAGGCCCTGGGCAAACGCTTCGGCGCGCTGGTCGAGAGTCTCGGCGTCGCGGCCGCGCCGATCGTCGTCGAGCGTGCGATGTATGGCGATGCCGGGGCCGAGGTCTGGGCCGTCGGCACGAACGTGCTGGCGACCCGGTTGCGGTGAGCCGCACGCCTGGTGCCACACTACGAGGGTGATCGGGCGCGCACGGGCATGGTTCCTCGGGCAGGACCGCAGCATTCGTCTGGCCGTCCTGGCCGGCGCCGTGCTGGGCGTGCTGGTCACCGGCTGGGTGTGGAAGCAGACCTGGGCCGTCCACAAGCTGACGCGTGGGGTCGGCGACACGTGGTTCCACACGGCTGACGGCAAGCGCTGGTTCCGCCTCGACGAGCAGCGACAGGATGTGCCCCTGGCGCGGATCACGCCGCACCTGCAGCAGGCCTTCGTCGCTGTCGAGGACCACCGGTTCTACATCCACCCTGGCGTCGATCCCATCGGCTTGAGTCGTGCCGTCTATCGCAATCTCGCGACCGGACGCCGGGAGGGTGCGAGCACCATCACGCAACAGCTGGCCCGCACGCTCTTTCTGTCGAACCGCAAGAGCTACACGCGCAAGCTGCGAGAAGCCGTCATCTCGGTGCAGATGGAACTGCAACTCACCAAGGCGCAGATTCTCGAGCTGTACCTCAACCGCATCTACCTGAGTGCCGGGGTGTATGGCGTCGAGCCGATGGCGCATCGCGTCTTCGGCAAGCCGGCCGCCTCGCTGTCGCTGGCCGAGAGTGCCTTCATCGCCGGGCTGGCGCGGGCACCGGCGACGCTGTCGCCCTGGTCCAACTTCGACGGCGCAGTGCAGCGCAGTCATGTGGTGCTGGCGCGGATGCGCGAGGCCGGTTTCATCACTGCCGACGACGAGCGGGCCGCACGGCGGGTGCGTCTGCGTGTGCGGCCCTACCGTCCCACGAGCACGGCGTCGGATGCGTACGCCCGCGCCTACGTGAGGCAGGCGTTCCGCGACACGCTGGGGGGCGATCATCCGCCCGAGTGGCGCGTCGACACGACGATCGTGCCGGGCCTGCAGGAGGCCGCCGATCGCGTCGTCCGCGAGGGGCTCGGACGATTCGGCAAGCCGGACCTGCAGGCGGCGCTCGTGGCGATGGATCCGGCCACGGGCGACGTGCTCGCGCTGGTGGGTGGGCGCGACCCGGCGGCGTTTCCGTTCAACCGCGCCACGCGCAGCCGTCGCCAGCCGGGATCGGCCTTCAAGCCGCTGCTCTTTGCCGCGGCGCTGGAGCAGGGGTTCTCGCCGGTCAGTGTCCTCGACGGCCTGGACGCGATTGCCCCGCAGGGCGCCGACGAGTGGGCGCCCGAGAACGCCAGCGGCAAGAGGCCGCCGTCGCTGACGTTGCGGGCGGCGTTGGTGGAATCCAACAATCGCGCGGCCACGCTGTTGCAGCAACGCGTCGGTACGCGCCGCGTGCTGCGCGTGGCCAGCGACGCCGGTCTGCACGACCTGCCCAACGTGCCGTCCCTGTCGCTCGGCACCGGTCTGGTCACGCCGCTGGAACTCACGACGGCGTTCGCGATGTTCCCCAATGGCGGGAGATCGGTGCGCCCGCGCGCCATTCTGCGTATCCTCGACGACGATGGCGCCGTGGCGTTCAGCAACCCCATCGTCCGCGAGAACGTGATCGCTCCCGAGGTCGCGTTCCAGATGGTCAGCATGCTCCAGGATGTCGTCGACCGGGGCACGGCCTCGCAGGCGCGGCGGATGGGGGTGCGCTTCCCGGTTGGCGGCAAGACGGGGACGACCGACGACTTCAAGGACGCCTGGTTCGTCGGGTTCTCGCCCACGCTCGTCGTCGGCGTCTGGGTCGGGTTCGATCAGCCGGCGACCATCGGGCGCGAGGCCTACGGGTCCCGCTACGCGCTGCCGATCTGGTCGGACTTCATGCGCCGTGCCGCGCGCCTCCGACCACCCGGTGCGTTCGAGCGCCCGGCCGGGCTGCGCGACGAGACCCTGTGCCGCATCTCCTACAAGCGTCCCGTGTCGGGCTGCCCGACGTACACCGAGTACCTCAAGCGTGGCGACGTCGCGCCAGACGCGCTCTGCCCGCTGCATCGCGGCACCCTGCGGCAGCGGCTGGCCCGCACGCTCGACGGCTGGACCGACGAGCTCGCCAGGAAGATCCGCGGTCTGTTCAGATAGGCAGCTGAACAGCAAGCCCTCGCTTACGGAAGTGCTCGCCGCACGGCTGGCATGCTTCTTCCTTTACTCCTGACAGGCAGACGCGGTTCGCGTGCGATTCCGCGCGTGGCCGATACAGACAGCCGTACAGGAGACGTAGCACATGGCGACACACAGAACGATTCCGGGAGCGCACCTCTCCACCGCGGATGCAGGCGCGACGCCCCAGGACCGCAAGGATGCGACCGGCGATCTCGGCACCGAGTTGCCGGGCAGCACGGGGATCGGCAGCGGTCTGGGTGCCGAGACGAGCGGTTTTGGCGCCGTCGACAGCCTGGCCACGCCCCCGGCGGCCGACGATCGCGAGCCGTTCGCCGCTGGTGATGCCGGCCGCCAGTACCCTCGCGCCGTCGGTGTGCTGGACCAGGTGAAGCAACAGGCGTCGACCCGCGTCAACGAACAGAAGGTGCGTGCCGCGGCCGGGCTGGGCTCGATGGCTTCCGCCATCCGTCAGGCCAGTGACCACCTGCGCTCGGAGAATCAGACGCTTGCAGCGTACGCAGACAGGGCGGTGGACCAGATCGAAGGCTTCGCCGATCGCATGCGGGACACCGATCCCGCCGAGATGATGCGCGACGTCGAGCAGTTCGCCCGTCGCAACCCGGCGGCCTTCGTGGGCGGCGCGTTCCTGCTCGGCATGGGCCTCGCACGCTTCCTCAAGAGCTCGGGTTCGGCGGAGCACGGTCGGGATGGCGAGCGTTCGCATCGCCACTCGGGCTTCGGCGCACGTCCCGACGGCGTCGGGCCCATCGTGGCCGGCGCCCGCGCGAGGGCCGAGTCCTCGTCGCAGCCGAGCACGGTGCCGTCGACGCCCGCACCCGGCGTCACGAGCTGACGCGCGCTGACAAGGAGACTCGTCATGGAAGCACCTCGCTCGGAGCGCTCGCTCGGCGACCTGTTCGCCGATCTGTCCGGACAGACATCGCTGCTGATCCGCCATGAAGTGCAGCTGGCCAGAACGGAGCTGTCGCAGAAGGCGGTCGAAGCCGGCCGGGCTGGCGCCCTCATCGGTGCCGGTGGCGTCATCGCCAACGCGGCCCTGCTGGCCCTCACGGCGGCGATCGTGCTGCTGCTGGTGCGCGTGGGCCTCGACGCATGGGCGGCCGCCGGACTGACCGGCGTGCTGCTGGCCGGCGTGGGCGGTGTGCTCCTGCGGAATGGCATGCGCACGCTGCGCCGGCCGATGGCGCCGGTGGAGACCATCGATTCGATCAAGGAGACCGCACAGTGGCTGAAGAACGAAACCAGGTCGTGATCCCAGGCACGTCGCCCCTCGCCCCGGACCTGCCGGTGCTCACGCCGCTGCACGCGCGGGAGATCGACGATGTGGACGTGCCGGCGACGGTGGAGACGACGGGGCTCGGCACGGGGCCCGTCACCGCGCCAGGCAGCGATGACCCGGAGGCGATTCGGGAACGGATCGAGCGCACCCGGGAGGACATGAGCCAGACGATCAACGAGTTGCAGCAGCGCCTGAGCCCGCAGCATCTGGCGCAGCAGGCGCGGGACTCGATGCGAGAGGCGGCCGTGGGACGCGTCCACGAGTTCGTCGGCGCGGCCGGCGAGACGGCGACCGATGTGGCGCGCCGCGCCCAGGTGGCGGCGGCGCCGGTGATCGATCAAGTCCGCGAGCATCCACTGCCCATCGCCCTGGCGGGCGCGGGCGCGGGGCTCGCATGGTGGTTGGCGCGCCGCTCGACGAGCCGGCGCAGCTGGAGCGAGAACGACATGGACCAGTGGGATGACGACATGACCGGGACCCGTGACTACGCGTCCCTCGACCTTCGTGGCAACGAGCAGGGGCGCACGGAGCGCGGCGCCGACGGCGGCTGGCTGCGTCAGGTGATGGACAGCCCGTTGCCGGCCTCGCTGGCGGCTGCGGGCATCGGCTATCTGATCTGGAGCCGTCGCGCGTCGCTGTCGGGGCACGGCGCAGACGTCGACCGCGACTTCTACGACGACGACCTGGACGACGGCCCATCGGCGACGGCTCGCGTCAGCGACGCCGCCCGCGATCTGCGGCGCCAGGCCGGCGAGAAGGCCGGTGAGCTCGGCGAACAGGTCGGCGATACCGTGCGGTCGGTGCAGGCGCGTGCGGGTGAGATGTCGCGGCAGGTGTCACGCCGCCTGCAGTCGGCGGGGACCCAGACCTCGTCCCAGTTCGAGCGCTGGATGCAGGACAATCCGCTCGCGGTCGGCGTGGCGGCCATGGCGGCCGGCGCGTGCGTCGGCCTGAGCGTACCGACGACCCACACGGAGAATCAGGTCCTGGGGGCGTCGCGCGACGCGCTGATGGACCGCGCCAGCGACTCGGCGTCCCAGCTGAAGGCCCAGGTGCGCGACAAGGTGCAGGCGGTGGCCAAGGACATCTCGGGGGCGATGGCCGAGGCCCCGGCGCCGGGCGTCTGAGGCCGGTCGCTCAGGAAAGCATCCCCTGACCTATCGCGTCGCCATCCGGTGACGTGATGATCAGGGGGAGCCGGCGACCATCGTCGATGACGAGGACGAGGTCCTCGCGGTGTTCGCTGTACCAGTGGAACAGGTCGGCGAGCCGTGCGCGCAACTGCACTCGGGCCAGGAACGGGCCGCCGCCAGGCGGCAGGGGCTGGCCCGGCCCCGGCGCCAGCAGGGTGAGGGTGTAGCCCACCTCGACCGGGCTGGCGCGCCCGGGAGCCTCGATGTGGCCCAGGCCGTCCATCGTGGCGAGCAGATCATCCTGCGGAGTGTCGTTGCGCACGGGTACGCCGCGGTCCTGCGGGGGCAGGCGCCGCTGCGTCAGTGTACGGCACTCGGGGGCGGTGCCCGTCAGTCGTCGTCCAGCAACACCCAGCCAGTCGGCCGGCACATCCAGACCTTGCCGCGGGCCGGCACGAAGGTGCGGCCGATGAGCCGGGCCTCGGCGATCGACGCGAGAGACTCGCACATCGGCCGGCCGGTGGCGTCTTCGACACGCCACCCGTGTGTCGTATCTCGCAACACGATGTCGCGATGGGAGAGTCTCGGCAGCATGGGGTGCAGCGTTGCCACGTTGCTTCTTGGACGATCCGTCGCGCGATTTGGTGCCCATCCATTCTGCGAGACCCACCTGCCCTTGGGAGAGCCGGATCCTGACCGGCGGACGCTGAGTCCTTTTTTCCAGAGTCGCTCGTTTCGACATGGCCGTGCGAGGGCCACGGGCGACCTCCCAAGGAGGGAAGACTCATGATGCAGAAGATGCAGGGGCTGTTCGTCGCAACCGGGGTGCTGCTGGCCGTGACGGCCGGACAGGTGACCGCGCAGACCCAACCGGCGCGCGTGGTCGTGGTGCATGGTATTCCCGGAGGCGCCGTCGGCGCGGCCGCGGACCTGCCTGTCGATGTCTCCGTGAATGGCGCGTGTGCGCTGCCCGGGTTCCGCTACAAGCAGGTCGTCGGCCCCCTGGCCCTGCCGGCCGGCACCATCCGCGTCGCCATCCACCCGGCCAATCCCTCGGCCCCCTGCGGTCTGCCGGCGATCATCGGCCCGGCCACCATCACGCTGAACGCCAACGAAGATGCCGCCATCATCGCGCACCTGACCGCGGGTGGCATGCCGACGGCCAGCAAGTACACGGTCGATCTGGCGCCGACCGTGAACAACAAGTCCCGCGTGCACGTGTTCCACACCGCCGCGGCCCCCGCGGTCGATGTCTACCTGGGCGCAGAGTTCAACGTCCTCGGGCAGACGGCGTTCCTGTTGCGGCAGTTCGTGAACAACGAGAAGGCCGTCGTCCCCGCGCCGGCGGGTGAGTGGCGTCTCGCGGTGACCGTGGCCGGCAGCGCGACCCCCGTCATCGGTCCCGCCCACGTCAACATCGGACAGAACGCGGCGTACCTGTTCTTCGTCGTCGGCGCACCGGGCAGCAACACGCTCGACGTCATCGTGAAGGCCTACACCAACATCACACCGGGGCAGTAGCACGCTCCGACGGGCCTTCGAGACGGGGGGCCTGCGCCTGTGGCGCGGCCGTTCGCCCCTGCGTCGCGCAGACCGTGGCGGATGCGCGGCGTCAGCGCACCGGCGCTTCGAAGACGAGCGGCCGGAAGGCCAGCGGCGCGTGGAACGTCGGTCCCTCGGGCACCGACCATGCCGCGTAGATCGCGCCCGCCTCGGGCTGGCCAGGTCCACCCGGCCGCTTGATGCGGAACGCATTGAAGTGCCACACGGCGCCGCCCGTCACGGGCAGGCACGCCGCGACGCGCGGCGAGAGCGAGGCGAAGTCGGCGAAGGGGAGCCAGGCGATGGCGCACCAGTCGTCGCCATCGGGCGACGGGTGCACGGTCGTGCGCAGGTGCGCGAAGTCCCAGTCGAGACGCACCAGGCGCTCGGGGGCCAGCCGTTCGATGTGCAGGTCGCACACCACGTTGGTCGGACTGATCTCGAGCTCGGCGTAGTGTTCGCCCGAACAGGTCGGATCGAGGAACACCTCGACGACCTCGGTCTCCCACAGGCAGTCGTCGCGCTGTGTCCGCGTCGCCCACGGCGCGCGATCGCGCGCATCCCAGCGCACGCAGAGTCCCTCGGAGGTCCAGAGAGCCCGAAACGTCGTGGCAAAGGCCTCCGGCCCCCAGGTGACGGCCATCGCGGGCGCCCACCCCTCCATCGCGAGCAGGGCGTCGGGCGGGGCGTCGGTCCACTGCACGCGGTACACCGCCGGCTGCAGGGCCGCTTCCGGACCGCGATACATGTCCACCATGAGGCCGTGTGTCCTTGCGCTCAGAGCGCCGTCGAGGAGAGCACCGAGTAGACGTCGAGCAGGCGCTTGTGCGCGTTGACCGGGTCGGCACCGGCCGCGTGCGCCACCGGCACGTACGACCCGTCGGTGCGGAGCACGCGGGCGCGGTCGGTATCGGCCAGCAACGTGTCCAGCACCACATCGCGCAGGTGGGCGCGGAGGTCGGGCTGGTGCACCGGACAGAGCACCTCGACCCGGCGGTCCAGGTTGCGTTCCATCAGGTCCGCGCTGCCGATGTACACCTCGGGGTCGCCGCCGTTCTCGAAGTAGTAGAGCCGGGAATGCTCGAGGAACCGGCCGACGATCGACCGCACCGTGATGGTCTCGGAGATGCCGGGAATGCCCGGGCGCAGGCAGCACACGCCGCGCACGATCAGGTCGGCGCGCACGCCGCGCTGGCTGGCGCGATAGAGATTGCGGATCATGCCGGGATCGGCGACGGCATTCAGCTTGAAGATCAGCCGGGCCGGTCGGCCGGCCGCATGATGCTCGCACTCGCGATCGATGAGCGCCTTGAGCTGGCTGCGCAGACACACCGGCGCCACCAGCAGCTGGTCGTACGACCGTCGGCTCGAGTATCCCGTGAGGTAGTTGAAGACCTCGGAGATGTCGTCGACGATCGCCGCGTCCGAGGTGAAGAGCCCGAGGTCGGTGTAGACCTGCGCGGTCGCCCGGTTGTAGTTGCCGGTGCCGACATGGGCATAGCGGCGAATGCCGTCCTGCTCCTTGCGCACGATCAGGCACAGCTTGCAGTGGGTCTTCAGACTGACGACCCCGTAGACGACGTGGATGCCGGCGGCCTCCATGCGCGTCGCCCACGCGATGTTGTTGCGCTCGTCGAACCGCGCCTTGAGTTCCACCAGCACGGCGACCTGCTTGCCCTGTTCGGCGGCCGTCACCAGCATGTCGACCAGCGGCGAGTTGGCGCCGATCCGGTACAGGGTCATCTTGATGGCGATGACCTGCGGATCCTCGACGGCGGCGCGCAGGAACTGCTCGACGGAGGAGAACGAATCGAACGGGTGGTGGACCAGCACGTCCTCTTCACGGAGGTCGTCGAAGATCTCCGTGTAGCCCGACCAGATCGTGCGCGGAGAGAACGGCGCGTCCTTCAGGTGCGGCAGGTGCAGCCGCGTCAGCTGGTGCCAGTCGTCCCAGTCCATCCGCTCGCGCGTGCGCAGGACGATGTCGTCGTCGATCTCGAAGTTCTCGACGAGGATGTTCAGGACGCGGCGCGGCATCGCCTCCTCGACCTCGAGCAGGCACAGCGCGCCGTAGCGCAACTGCTTGAGGCTGCGGTCGACGGTCTCGAGCAGGTCGTCGGCCTCGTCCTCCTGGATCACCATGTCGGTGTCGCGGATGATCCGGAACAGGTGCGCCGACTGCAGGTCCGTGCCCGGGAACAGCTGGTCCAGGTTGGCGCGGACGATGTCTTCGAGGAAGGCGAAGGTCACACCGGCCTGCGGCGCCAGTTCGGCCGGGATCGGCACGAAGCGGTCCAGCGTGGCGGGAATCTTGACGCGCGCGAACTTGGTGCGCCCGCTGTGGCGCACCACGACGGCGAAGTTCCGACTGAGATTGGAGATGTACGGAAACGGATGGCCCGGGTCGAAGGCCAGCGGCGTCAGCACGGGCAGCACGTCGCTGCGGAAGTAGCGGGCCAGATGTGCCGCGATCTCCTCGGTGTACTCCTCGGGCTCGAGGATGTGCACGCCCTGGTCGACCAGGGCCGGGCGCAACTGCTCGCGCCAGCAGCGCTGCAGCGAGGCCATCATCTCGGTGGAGCGGGCCCGCGTCGCGGCCAGCTGCTGTTCGGTGTTCAGCCCATCCGGGCTGACGTCCTCGATGCCGGCGCGGTACTTCTTCAGGAGCGTGGCGACACGCACCATGAAGAACTCGTCGAGATTGGTGGCGACGATGGCGAGGAACTTGATGCGCTCGAGCAGCGGGTGCGCCGGGTCGAGCGCCTGATCGAGCACGCGCTGGTTGAACTCAAGCCAGCTCAGCTCGCGATTGATGTAGAGCGCCGGATGCTCGAGGTTGGCCGGGTCACACTGCGACCAGTCCGTGCGAGCCACGGGCAGGCGGATGCGACGTTTGGCCCCGCGTCCACGTGCCGGGCGACCCTTCGTAGGAGATGTGGCGTTCATGGCCCTCGCGTCGCGACCGATAGAGGGCGATGATAGCAAAGCGCTGACACGGCTCTCCGGCCGCGCCCATGCAGATCACCCTTCTCCCGCCGCTGTTGCCCTCCGAGGGCGTCACGTCGGTCCAGAGTGGACACCAGGCCTTCACGCCCGGCACCCGCATTCTGGCCACCGTCCTCGGCACCGGGCTGGAAGGCGGCACGATGCTGTCCTTCGCCGGACGCCACGTGCCGACGGGCGGCGCGCTGCCGTATCCGCCCGGAACCACCCTGCGTCTGGAAGTCGTCGAGGGCGGGCCGCAGCCCCTGCTGCGTCTGGTGGCCGCCGAGGCGGCCGCAGTCGCGCCGCCAGCCCCGCCGACCCCGCCAGTCCCGTCCGGGCCGCCCGTCTCCGCCGTCACCTATGGACTGGCCGCGGCGGTGATGGCCGCACAGACCGCCCCCGACGTGCGGCAGGCGTCGCTGGCCCTCGCCCGATGGCTGCCCGCCCTCGTGGCCGGCGGGCTCCTGACGCCGCGCCAGGCCGAGACGCTCCTGAAGGCGCTCGGGCCCGTGCAGGTCGGCGCCGCATCGTCGACCCCGGCTGACGGCGTGCCGGCGGGGGCGGTGGTGGCCCGCGCCCTCTCGGAGCGGGTGGCCGACGGCGGCCTGCTGCTCGAACGACGACTCGCCGACGTGCTGCGGCAGGCCCGGCCCGATGCCACGGCGGTGGCCACGCGCGATGTGCGGGCGCAACTGGCGGTGGTGGCCCATCTGCTGGACCACGCCACCGGCATGGCCGAGGCCCGGACGGCGGTGACCGGCCTGCAGGATGCGCTGCTGGCGGAGCAGGCGCGGGCGGCCGCGCATCTGGCACGGGACGGGGTCGTGGACGTGCGCATCCCCCTGCAGGTGCAGGGCCAGGACGCGGAGATGCGCCTGCGCATGCGCATCGCGCGGGACGCGCCCGATGCGTCCGGCGACGACCCGGCGCCGTGGCGGCAGGTCCGGCTGGATCTCGCGCTCGATGGGCTCGGGCACGTGCAGGTCCGGCTCGGGGTGGTGGCGTCGCAGGTGCGCGTGGAGTTCTTCGTCGAGCACGCGGGGACGGCTGACCTGATCGAAGCCGGTCTGGCCGATCTCGGCGGGGCGCTCGAGGGAGTGGGCTTCGCCCAGGTGCTGTCCCGCGTGGTTGTGGACCCCGTGACGGCCTGCGCGCCAGACGACCTGCCCGAGCTCCCCCCGCAGCGCGCCATCCTGGACATCCGCGCATGACCAGCGATCCGCTCCAGCCGCGTCGCCGGGCCGCCGCCCTGCGCTACGCCCCCGGCGAGATGGCGGCGCCGGAGGTGACGGCGACCGGAGAAGGGGCCATCGCGGAGCGCATCATCGCCCTGGCGCGCGAGCATGGCATCCCGATCCACGAAAGTCCGGACCTCGTCCGGTTGTTGACGCAACTGCCGCCTGACACGGCGATTCCCGTCGAGCTCTATCGCGCGGTGGCGGAGGTGATCGCCTTTCTCTTGCGGACGGCTGAGGCCGGCGCGCCGCGCCCGAGGGGGTAGCCCCGGGACTCCAACGAAAAAGGGCGGCGCGGAATCGCTTCCGCGTCGCCCTCGTCTCGGCGTCCGCCCGTGTCCGGGCGAGACGTTACTTGGCGCTGATCGCGACGGCCTGCTTCATCGTGCCCCAGTGAATCTCGAGGTTCGAGCCGACCACGGCGATGGTCAACTGCTCGGCCGGGGACGCGAGCGTGCCGGCGGTCATCGGCGTGCGGCCGAGGTCCTGCGCCTCGCTGTACTGCGTGCCCCACTGACCGGTCTGCTTGTTGACGATCAACTGCCACGGCGAGCCGGGCAGCGTGTAGAGCGTGTAGGTGCCCGCCGGCACCGCGACCGTGCCGATCTGCAGGGCCTTGTCGGTCTTGAGCGTGGTGGCCTCGTCGGCCCCCGTGCGGTAGACCTTGCCGGCCGGGGCCAGCGTGTCGATGCTGCGGCCCTTCATGTACGGGCGGCCGTAGATGATGGTGACGGTGGCGGCCCCCACCTTGTACTCGACGGTCTCATGAGGGCTGCCGCCCTTGCCAGGCGTGGTCGAGACGACCTTCTGCGCGAGCGCGGCGGCCGGCAGGGCGAGGGAAGCAGTGGCGACGACGAGCATCGCCGTCAGGGTCAGAAGCGCACGACGCATGTGAATTCCTCCAGAACGAATTCTCCGCAGCGCGCGGCACCGCTGGTGCCGCATGCCGGGCCCGTCAATGGACAGGCAACACTGCACTATACACACAGATCCGCCGGCGCGGGTGACGCCCCGGCGTCTAGAGGATCCGGAGCCCGAGGGCAGACGCGGCGAGCTCGGCGGCGAGGACGGCGGTCGTGTTCTGGAGATCCAGGACGGGGTTGACCTCGACCAGATCCAGCGCGATGACCCGATGGGCGTCCGCGAGGATCTCCATGGCCATGTGCGCCTCCCGATAGTTCAGACCGCCGCGCACAGGGGTGCCGACACCCGGGGCGATGGAGGGATCGCAGACGTCGAGGTCGAACGAGACGTGGATGCCGGCGGTATCGCGACCGGCGATGGCGATGGCCTGCTCGATCACTGCCGCCGCGCCCTGGCGATCGATGTCCTTCATCGTGAACACGTGTACGCCGGACGCGCGGACCGCGTCCCGCTCCCGGTCGTCCAGGTTGCGGATCCCGACCAGGACGGTGTGTTCGGGCCGCACCTTCGGGGAGGTGCCGCCGATGCCGGCCAGCTCGTGTGGCGCGTGGCCGAGGAGGGCGGCCAACGGCATGCCGTGGACGTTGCCCGAGATGGTCGTCTCGGGCGTGTTCATGTCGGCGTGCGCGTCGACCCAGATCAACCCGAGCGGCCGCCCCTGGCGGGCCGCGAAGGTGGCCGACGCCGCGACCGATCCGGCCCCCAGACTGTGGTCGCCGCCGATGACGATGGGGAAGGCGCCGGCGGTGTGGCTGTCGAGCGCCTCGAGATAGAGCGCCGCGCAGACCTCCTGGATCTCCTGGATGTAGCGCCGGGTCGGGTCCCCGGGGGACCGCGTTTCCGGCGTCGGCGTCGGGATGTCGCCGCGGTCGTGGACCCGGTGTCCCAGCGCCGTCAGGCGCTCGCCGATGCCCGCGATCCGCACGGCCGACGGGCCCATGTCGACGCCGCGTCGACCCCCGCCGAGGTCGAGCGGCACGCCAATCAGGTGGATGTCGGCCATGGGCGGGCTATCGCTTGACGCTGATGGACACGCCTTCGCCACTCGGGGCCACGACGGCGGTCAGGAGGTCGGCGCGGGTGTTCACCGTGGTCAGGAAGTCCTGCATGTCCGCCCCCTTGTTGATGACGTTGTGGGCGAGGATCAGCCCGCCGCGCCTGACGCGGGGGAAGGTCATGTCGAAGTACTTCTGGTAGTCGGGCTTCCAGGCGTCGATGAAGACGAAGTCGAAGTCCCCGGGTTCGGCGGGCACGGCCTTGAAGGCATCGCCGGCCACGACCGTGACGACATCGCCGAGCCCGGCGGCGGCGATGTTGGCCTTCAGTTCCTCGGCCCGGACCGGGTCGTACTCGATGGTCGTCAACCTGCCACCGGTTTCACGCAGCCCGAGGCCGAGCCAGATGGCGGAATAGCCACTCGCACCGCCGATTTCGATGGCCTTCTGCGTCCGGTTCATCACGACGAGCAGGCGCAGGAAGCGGCCGTCCTCTTCCGAGATGGCCAGCTGCCCTGTGTCGGCCTCGCGAATCTTCGTCAGCAACTGCTGCAACGCCGGCGTCAGCGCCGGCAACGCCGCGAGTTCGTCCGCGGTCCGGATGGCCGTCGTGGCAGGGGCGGCGGGTGCGGCGGCCGGGGCCGCGGGCCCCGAGGGCGTGCCACAGCCGAGAGAGACGAGCGCACTGCAGGTGAGGGCAGCAGGGAGGAGGCGGAAGCGCAAGGCGTTCATGCGCCGTGAATTCTACCCCTCGTGCGTCACGCGGTGTGCCAGCGCCGCAGCAGGCCCTGCATCGCCCCGCGGGCGTCGCTGATCACGTCGGGGATGCCGACGGCCCGGAAGCCGCTGCCGCAGACGGCCACGGGCGGCAGCGCCGCCATTGCGGTTTCGATCTGCGCCACGCGGTCGGCATGGCCCACCTCGTGTTGGGGGCTCATGCCCGTCCAGCGCACCACCCGTGTCAGTACCGGGTCGCCACTGATGCCGAAGCGGCGGGTCCAGCTGGCGTGCGCGAGGGCGACCAGGTCCTCGTCGGTCCGGGCAAGCACGGCCTCGTCGAACGCGCCGCCGAAGAACCCGCGCAGGAGCGTGGTCCCGCCCGGCGCGCGGCCGTTCCACTTGCTGCTCAGCCAGCTGGTGGCGAGCAATGGCTCCCGCCCGGGTTCGGGCGTCGAGACGTAGCCGCTGCCCCGCATCGGCCGCGCAATCTGCTGGTCGCGATACGCCGCCAGTACGCCAGCGCTGGAGACATAGCGGATCCCCGCCGCCAGGTCGGCGGCCACCGGCAGCACGGGGCGCAGCCACCCGGCCACGACCGGCGCCGGCGCGGCGAGCAGGAGCAGGTCGGCCACGAGCGTGTGTCCGGCACGGGTGCGGACCTGCCAGCCGGCGCCATCGGCGGCCAGCGCGTCGGCGCCATCGCCGAGGTGCAGGGTGCCGGCCGGGAGGGCGGCCGCGAGCGCGTCGACCAGCGTGGCCATCCCCCGCGGGAAGCTCCGGAAGGCGCCGCCGGCCACGGCGCGCGCGGCCTGTCGCCGCAGGGCGAGCAGCACGCTGCCGCCCCGGCGTTCGACGGCCACCAGCTGCGGCAGGACCGCGGCCGCCGACAGCCGGTTCAGGTCACCCGCGTGGATCCCGCCCAGCAGGGGCTGGGCGATGCGGTCTGCGGCCTCGGCGCCGAAGCGCCGCCGGAAGAAGGCGCCGGCGCTCTCGTCGCCGCCTGACCGCCGGCGAGGGATGAGCGGCTCGAGCGCCACGCGGACCTTGCCGGCGGGTGACAGGAGGGTCGAGGCGAGGAACGGTCCGGGCCTCGTGGCGATGCCGAAGGCCCCGCCCTCCGGCAGGGCATGCAAGGTGTCCTGCCGCAGGACCCATGCGCCGCGTGGAGGCTTCATGCCGATCAGGTCGCCGTCGATGCCGAGTTCACGGCACAACCCGATCGCGCCGGGTTTGCTGATCAGGAAGGAGTCGGGGCCGGCATCCAGCACGTACGGGTCGAGGATGTCGGTGCGGATGACGCCGCCCACCCGGTCCTGGGCCTCGACGACGGTCACCGGCAGGCCGTGCCGGTGGCACTCCCACGCGGCGGCCAGGCCGGCGATGCCGCCGCCCAGCACGAGCACGCGCGGGGCGGTCGTGCTCATCGCTGACGCGTGGCGGTGAGGGCGTGTACCAATCGAGCGACGCGCTGGACGACGTCGGGTGACGTCATGGGCAGGACGCCATGGCCCAGATTGAAGATGTGCCCCGGCCGGCCGCCGGCGCGCGACACGATGTCCTCGACGGCGGTGCGGATGCGCGACCACGGTCCGAGGAGCAACGTGGGGTCGAGATTGCCCTGGATCCCGCGTTCGGGACCGATGAGCTGCCAGGCGCGATCGAGGGGCGTGCGCCAGTCGGCCCCGACGACCGCGCTACCGGCCGTGGCCATGTCCTCGAGGAGCATCGCGGTGCCGACGCCGAAGTGGATCGAGGGCACGTCGAGGTCGGCGATCGCCTCGAAGACGCGCCGCGTGTGGGGCAGGGCGAATTCCCGGTAGTCGGCGGGGCCCAGCTGGCCGACCCAGGAGTCGAAGACCTGCACGGCGTCCACGCCAGCCGCCACCTGCGCGCGCAGATAGGCGCCGGCCATGTCGGCGAGGCGTCCGCAGAGGGTGTGCCAGGCCTCGGGCTCGGTGTACATCATGGCCTTGGTGCGGGCGAAGTCCTTGGAGGGGCCGCCTTCGATGCAGTAGGAGGCGAGGGTGAAGGGGGCGCCCACGAAGCCGATCAGGGGGACGTCGAGCCGCGGCTTCAGCTGCCGAATCGTGTCCAGGACATAGCCGAGGGCGAAGGCCGGGTCGATGGGGTGGAGGCGGTCGATGTCCGCGGCCGAGCGGATGGGGTCGTCGAACTGGGGGCCCTCGCCCTTCACGAAGTCGAAGGTGAGCCCCATGGGCTCGAGCGGGAGGAGCAGGTCGGAGAAGAGAATGGCGGCATCGATCTCCATCGCCTCGACCGGCTGGAGGGTCACCTGGGCCGCCAGATCAGGGGTCTTGCAGAGTTCCAACATGCCGTATTGCTGGCGCAAAGCCCGGTATTCGGGCATGTATCGTCCCGCCTGGCGCATGAACCAGACGGGGGTGGCGTCGACGGGCTGGCGCCGGCAGGCGCGAAGGAATCGGTCGTTCACGGTAGAGAAGGGCACCTAAGTGGCTTGAAAACAGGGCGTTAGGGTTTCCGGACGGCCTGTGGCAGAATAAGGCCCGCCGCGCGAGACGCGCTGGCAAGTGGTTACGCATCCATGCTAGCATTGCGCGTTTGCCGTCGCGTGGCAGGCGCGGGGCAGGCCGGCGCTCGTCGAGGGGCCGCGGAGGCTGTGTGGCGATTCTCATCCGTCCGGTACGCGAACAATTCGAGCACGACCGGGTCATCCGGGCGTTGGAACTCGCGCTAGGCGAGCGATTCGCCGTCGAGGTCAACGTCGGGGATGAACGGAAGGTGCCCATCAAGACCGGCACCGGCCAGGCCTATCCCGATCTCATCCTTTCGACCCTGGACCCGGCGCGCAAACCGGTGGCCATCGTCGAGGTCGAGACCGGTGAGTCGGTCAACAATCTCGAAGCGATGTACCAGTGGGTCCTGTTTGCCAAGGCCCGCGCGCAGTTCCGACTCTACGTGCCGGTGGCGGGCGTGGACGCCGCTCGGCGTCTTTGCACCCAGCACTCCATCGCCGCGGCCGAAATTTGGTCGTATGCCTCCCTCGGCGGCGACCAGATTCGCCTGGAGCGAGTCTTTCGGGACCCCGCCCTCCCCAACGACACCAGTACCCCCTCGGCCGAACCGCTGGTCGACATCGTGTCGATTCGGACGAGGCGGGCCAGTGACATCGAGGCGGCCGTCGAGTCGGCCATCCAGAACCCGCGTCGCGACGACAGTCCGGTCGACAGCCGCCGGGCGATTGCCGAGGCCGCCGCGGCCGCCGCTGCCGAACCGCTGCGCCTGCCGCCGCTGAAGCCGAAGGCGGGCAAGGCCAAGGCGACCAAGACCGCCGCCAGGGTGGCGCCGCTCCGGCCGACCACCCCGGTGCCGTTCGTGCCCAACGCCACCGCCACCGCCGCAGCGGTCGCGGCCGTCAAGGCGGCAGCTGC
>NZ_JALHPM010000025.1:0-51821 GCF_022842525.1 Luteitalea sp. | reverse complement strand
GGCGAGCCGGTGGTGTTGATGGGCCGCTACTCGGCGGCGCGCGGCGGCCTGGTGCACGACGAAGGCGCGGGCCGTCCGCTGCGGGTGCTGAAGGGCGACATCGCCACCGTGCGTGCGCAGCTCCTGAGTGGCGCGACCTCGTACGGTGTGCTGTCGCTCGTCGCGCTCGGCGTTGCTGCCATGCTCGCGGGGTCGATCCTGGGCTGGCACGACCTCGGCTTCTGATGGGAGGGCGCCTCACCCTTTGCCAAGTCTGCGCCGAATGGTCGCCGAGGCGTCTGCGGGCGACACATCAGAACTCGCACGCGAGACAGGCGGTGTCGTTATCGCCGCCGATGACATCGAGCAGGCGGTCTGACGCGCGCGGTCCGGCAGTGGCGGCCGCGTCGCTCGCTAGGATGGCGTCCTTCTCGCGACCAGTTGCGACAGCGACTCACCCTGCGACGACGTGTAGAAACGTCCCTGACTTTGCGTCGCCTCGTGTTCGACCTTCTGCTTGAGCGCCAGGGCCTTCGCGAACGCATCCGGATGCCGCTCGGAGAGGCGTGCCCACCCGGCCTTGCGCTGGAACAAGGAGAAGTAGCAACCGGAGCGCGTGCGCCACTCGTAGTACGACCGCAGACCGAGGCCAGCGCCTTCGAGCAGACTAAGCACGCCCTCCATTTCGATGCCGTGCGCGGAACCAGAACACTCTGGTTATGTTCTGCCGGGTGGAGACGTAGCCCTCGCGCTGCTCGTCAGCGCGGAGGCCGACGTAGCTCATGGCGGGATCGTCGCCGAGCCAGTCCTCGAGCGGCTTCGGCTTCATCTAACGGTTGCACCAGCGCATCTGAGGCGACGGCAGCGTGCCGCGGGAGACCTCCATCCAGTGTTTGGACGGCCGGCCGCCCGGAGCTGAGCGTTGTGATGAGCTTGCCGAGGAAGGCCTCCAGCTTCAGGCGGTACTTGTACGACTCAGGCAACGGGCGCCGGTGTCGCAGAAGAAGTTCTCCATCTGCGGGACGTTCGCGAATGAACAAGTCGAGCGCCGCGCCCCCTGCCGCCGCCGGCGAGCCCGCGTACGTGGCGGGTGGTGGCCCTGACGACGTCGTCTACCATCTTCGCTGCCAGGCGGGCAAGGTGGGCCGACAGGTGCTGTCAGACCGACCTCCGGTGCCGACGTCAACGCCGTGGGAATGCACAGAATGCTAGGTTGTTGAGATATAAAAAGGTCGCCACCCGGCTGCCGTCGGGCTGGCGGGACGGAGCGCGTGGTTAATGGCTGAATGGTACTTCCCCCCAAGTGCTGGCGGTGAGGAACGCGGACTCAATGATGCTGGGATCGAAACATTTCGCTCTGGCGCATCCTTGGCCCGCGAGACGCTTCAAAACAGTATCGATGCGGCTGCCCAAGAAGGTACACCTGTACGCGTGGAGTTCGAACTGCTTCAGATGCCAAGGCAGAGTCTCCCTTGGCTTATGGAGCTCAAGACTCTAATTGAAGCGTGCGAGCGTCACAATCAGGATCCGCGTAGCGACCACCAGATCAACAATGGTCCTGATTTCTTCTCGACCGCCGCTGCACTACTCCTGCGGCGGGATCTGCCGGTACTCCGCATTCGCGATACCGGCACCTCTGGCCTATTCGGGGATGATTCTGATACTTCCAGCCCGTGGTATCGCCTAATCAGGAAACAAGGTGCGGCGCAGATGCACGGCGCAGGGGGCGGCACGTTTGGCATTGGCCAGCGCGCGCCCTTTGCAGCCTCCGGCCTTCGTACAGTGTTTTACTCGAGCAAATCACGAACCGGAGAGGCATTCATCGGCAAGTCGATTCTGGCTTCCTTCGACTGGCAGGGGCAGATCAGGCAGCCTGTAGGCTACTGGGGAGTTCCAACGAATGGCGATCGGCATGTTCGAGCTCTGAAGGACGCAGAGATCCCTCCTGCTTTTCGACGTTCCGAGCAGGGACTAGACCTCTACGTGACGGGCTGTGACGAAGCGTCAGTTCCTTGGCCCGTACTCGATGAAGCCCTGGTGAACTGCTTTGCTTCGGTCCTGGCCGGAGTGCTCGAGGTCAGCTTGAAGTGGCCAGGAAAGGGAGTGTTGATCACCAAGAGCAACATTCTGACGGTGCTCAAGGCTCGTGTCGAACAGTTCCCAGCAAACAGAGCTGCGGACCGCAAGCGGCTTGAGAACGCCTACCACTACGCTCTGGCACTTGTGGATGATTCCGATAAACGTCGTGTCTTTACTTACCAGTCACCGCAGCTTGGCGAGCTAAAGCTCTACGTGCGAAGGGATCCGTCTGCGCCAAACCGCACTGTGCATATGCGGCGCCCCCGCACGGTCGTCTTCGAGAAGGGCCGCAACGTGATCGCAGGCTATGCCGCGGTCCTGCTCTGCGACAACCCCAAGGGAAACAAGTTGCTCGCAAGGCTCGAGGATCCCACGCATACGAAGTGGATGCGGGAGCGGCAGGGTGGGCAAGAGATTCTTGGTGAGGTGACCGACTTCGTCCGCCGGGTTCTCGAAGAACTGGCAAGCTCGGGGGGCGATGAGCCCGAGGACATCCCCGACCTGGGCGACTACCTCCCCGATGAGGATGACCCCGGCACCAGCAGCGGCAGTGGCGCCAATGCTCCGCCTAGTTCCGTAGAGTCTTCGACCATCGCTCCACCGCAAGGCGAGATCAGAGGTGTGCGCTCCCGTCGGCAAGTGAGACCTCAGGTGCTGGAACCAAGCGGCGACACCGGTGCAGGCACGGGTGCCGAAGGGCTTCAGGGCGCTGGGACGCAAGGCGGAGAGGCTTCCGGAAGGGCACACAGAGGGGACCGACCCGGGGATGGCGAAGGCCCCCATGGTGGCGATCTCGACGGAGCACCCCGCTTGGACGCGCGGTCAGTAAGGGGAAGGACCTTCTGGGATGGCGCTACGCAGGAAGTCGTCGTGGTGTTGACGGCCCAAGAGTCGGGTACGGCATCCGTTCGGCTTCTGCCCGTCGGCGAAGACCCCGTCCGTGAGGCCGCTTTCCGCATCAGCAGTGTGGTGCCCTCGGTCGACTTCAGTGGAATCGAGCTGCGGGACGTGGCTCTTGAAGCCGGCTCCAGCAGATCACTTCGGCTCAAGGTGGTTCCGGCCAGGCGGGTAGCCCTGAGAATCGAGCTCGTGTGATGAAGCCGCTGAACTCCTGGTGTCCACCGTTCCCCATGGTCGGCGTAGGCGATGCAGCGAGCGGGGAGTTCACCGCCGACGCCGCCACCATGACCGCAGTAGATGGCGACGTGGTTATCCGCTTCGAAGGTCTCCGAACCTCGAACCGGACGGTGTCCGAGCTGGTGCAGCAGGGCCTCGCCACCGCAGTTGTGAAGGTGACGTGTGAGGCGACGTATCTGCGGAGCACGGAGCCCGTGGCGGTGCCAGATGGGGAAATTCGCTTGGCCGGATTATCTCTCACCGATGAGGTCATCGCTAACCTTCGGATCATCTCGACGTGTGCACTGAGAGACTATTGCCCCGAAGGCCTCCATGGAGACTACGCAGGGTTCACTTTTGCGGTCGAGCCAGGCGATATCCTGGCCGAAGGACCAGAGTTCAAGTTCCTTGTAGATCCTTCATTCGATCCATTGAGGGCCCCCGTCAGCTCCATCATGCGGGTTCGCAAGGTAGAAGATCGATTTGAGGGATACAGGATTAACTATGACAGCAATCGGATCGTCGTCGAGTTCAGCGACGCCGAGTGGCGCAAGTATCAGAGACTGAAGAATGGCGTTGCCGCGGCCGTCCTGCACGCAGCCGTTGTGCTGCCCGTGCTTACCGAAGCTGTCTTTCTGGTCAAGTCACAGGGCCAAGAGCACGAAGGAGAGCTCTGGTTTCGCCGTCTTGCCTCAATGATGGAAGGGCGACCTGAGGTAAGTACAGGCAAGCCCGCGGCGGAGATCGCGCAACTGCTGTTGAAGGGCCCCTTTGCGCGTGCTGCATCCCAGTTGCTTCAGGATGACGGGGAGAACTGAGAGTGAACATCAGGATTTACACGTCATCTTCTGTCGAAGGCCTTCAGGACTGGGCCCATGACACTGACTGGGGATGGTACCAAGGCATCGACGAAGAGCTCCCAGCCTTGCCCACGTTGCCTACGAATCTCAGTCCTGCAGGTTCGGCGCCGCTCTTGATGGTAGATGACAGCTCGCAGCGGTCGAGAGCGGGAGGCGATCTGGCGAACGCCATCGCCGTGTACCGCTGGCTCCCTGATCTGTCACCGGTGCAGGCCTCAGATGTGCGACTTTGGGTCTGGCTCTGTCACCACGTGTTTCAGGAGTATGTCCGGGCTAGGTGGCCTGAGGGGAGCCCAGAGTCGCTACGAAGCCATTGGTTCTTTAAGGGTAGGGGACTGGGCGCTCTGCGCCGGAACGCGCTCTCCCGCCTTTGGTGGGCAGTCCATTTGACGCAGAACCCGGTTGGTCAGTTGCCGGAGTGGGGGTCTGTCTATCAACCTAGCGACCCGTTCGAGTACACCGCATTGCTTCTTGAGAGGCAGGACGTCTATCAGGCGCTCATCGAGAGGTCGTTCGGCAGTGACCGTCGGCTACTTTTCGCTGCCCTCGAGTACCTGCGGCAGAGAAACGAAGAGGAGCGCGGGAAAGCCTCGAAGCAAATCGGGAAGGAACTGAATCTGATACTTCGCTATCGGGACCTCGGATGGCTGAGAGGCAAGTTCATCGTCGATGCCGTATCGCGTTCGATGGAGCTTGGCGCCCAAGGCTAGTCTGGCATTCGCTGGTTCGTTCGCCAAGTGACACTGACCAACTGTCAGCTCATGTACGGTGCCAGCCATCCGTTAGTTGGCAGCGGAGCAACGTCGAAGCGTGAGACTGCGGGCTCGCCTCACCGCCAGTGGCAGATTGACGTCTCCCTGAGTCTCCGTTAGTAGCGTCTGCTTGACGGGGGAGCTTACGTCCCGACTTCACGCCGTTGGGCTCACTCCGACACCCCACGCCACTGCAGTGGCGATACCGCCGGGAGCATCAAGAACTCTCCAAGAGTCAGGATGGAGACGTGGCCTGGTACCTGGTAACTCGCCTGAAGGCTGCGGGGGACGACAAGTTGCACTTCCCTCGCGTGCATTTCACTCAACTGTGTGGGGCTGATGCCTGGCTCGAGGGTCAGCAGGTGCTTTCGCTCAATCCTGTCTGCTTCGGCGAGCACTTGCCGCCATCTGTCCTTGCAGGTTGTCTTGACCCCCAGCATGGCGAGAGAGGCAGCAGAGCGAGACGTGTCCCGGTACGCTTCGATTGAAGGAAACAGAAAGTCGGGGCGAGAGCTGCCTTCGGTCACTGCGCCGTGCGAGTAGCTGACCTGATGAGCGTCGAGAATGGCGGCGGCGTGGAGCTCGAGAGCGTGCCCGACTCGTGATTTCCTTCGATTCTGAACACTCAATGAAAACGAAATGAAGGCGTCCACGTCGTCGTCGAAGCCTTCTCTGAGACGATCGAGCAGGAGGTGGCGCTCCAGTTGTCTGAAGAGCGCTTCTTCACGCTCGAGCCAGGCCATCAATGTCCCATCGGGATCTTCTTTCGGGTCGACGTCCGGAGTTCTAGATCGCGCAAAGGCAGAGAACTCACGAGTGGAGGGAAATCCGGCCCCATAGCGGCCAACAAGGAGATCAAGGTCCGACTCTTCTTCAACCGGAGCGACTTCGGGTTCGAGTCCAAGCTGGCGCAAGACCTGACGAGCCGCGAATCCAAGCTCGGGGTTCCAGTCCGCCGTGATCCTGACCTGAAAGCGGGGATCCTGAGACTCGACGCCGAACAGCCACAGGAGCTGTCGCTCGACAGTGCTGGCGTGTGGTGCAAAGACGACCATCGCCTCACCGTTCGCCAGGCGCAAGATGACCGCGAGATCGCCGGGCCGAATCAGGAGTGTCGCATCGTTCTCAGGAAAATAGAGCCTGTGCTCGGAGCGCGTCGCGTGGGCCTCTCGCGCGTCGTACCAGGTCAGGAAACCGGTTGCCTGAACAAACTTCTCCTCGTCGTCGGGGACGTAGAGGAACCGGGCCTCGAAGGTCCTTCGCGCCTCTCCGAAGAGGACCTTCAACGACTGCACGCCGTTGAACTCGTGCTGGTTGGATCTGGACGGGAGTGCCTCAACTGCCGAGAGAACTTTGGCAGCAGCGCCGTCCACGAGGCCGGATAGACGCCCATCCATCGCGTCAGCCGACTGCGAGCCGCATCTGGCGCATTCTTGCAGGAGGCGCAACGTCGCGCGAAAGAGCTTCGGCGATCTCCGCGGCAATCGCCCGGATGACAGGGACGACGACGGAGTTGCCGAACTGCCGGTAGGCCTGCGTGTCCGAGACAGGGATCTGGAACGACTCCGGGAACCCCATGAGCCGAGCGCACTCTCGCGGCGTCAGGCGGCGAGGAATGCGGCCTTTCCCGCGCGATATCAGAATCTCCGATCCGTCCTTGTAGTAGCGCGCGCTAAGTGTTCTGGCGTAGTCATCGCGCCCCACGAGACCGAAGCCAAAGCCGTTGCCGGCCGCACGGTGCTTCTCTGCATATCTCTGCAGGTACTCCCACAAGTGGGGAGTCAGCACGTACTTCTCCGGTACTCGTTTGTCGAGGATATCGCCGAGAGTGGGCAGTCGATCCGTGGGCGGGGCGACCGGAAACTCGAATGCTCTGGGTCTGTCGAAGCCCACGATGAAGATTCGCTCGCGGTTCTGAGGCACGTAGGGCCTGGCATTCACGACCTTGAAGTGGACGTCGTACCCGAGTTCGTCCTCCAAGGTCTCGCAGATCGTCCTGAATGTCTGGCCGCGGTCATGGCCAACGAGATTCTTGACGTTCTCGAGCAGGAACGCGCGCGGTCTTGTCTCCTGGAGCAGCCGAGCCACCTCGAAAAAGAGGGTGCCCTGCGTCTTGTCCTTGAAGCCGTGGGGCCGTCCCAGGCTCTGCTTCTTTGAAACACCCGAGATGGAGAACGGCTGGCAGGGGAAGCCGCCTACGAGAATGTCGTAGGGAGGCAGGTCTGCGGAGACCACGTCACGGAGGTCTCCCACAGGCTCTTCTTTGAAGTTTGCCTGGTACGTTGCTCTCGCGTGACGGTCCCAGTCCGACGAGAAGACACACTTGCCGCCGGCGGCCTCGAATCCGAGGCGCATTCCGCCGATTCCACAAAAAAGATCGACGAAGCGGAAACGTTCGGAGCCCTCGATCATTGCATCACCACCGGGCAGCGTACCGACTGTGACGGCCACTGTAAAGGCGTTCGGCGACTGGGCTGCACCAATGGCGCTCAGCGTGCGGAGATTGCTCGTGGCCAGAACATGAAGCCTAGAATTGCCGTGGATGGCAGACATCGTTGACCAGAAGACCCGCTCTCGAATGATGTCAGGGATCGGTCCGAAGAACACGAAGCCCGAACGCGTCTTGCGACGGGCATTGCATCGACTCGGCTTCAGGTTCAGTCTTCACGGCCGCCGACTGCCGGGCTCGCCCGATATCGTGCTGCCCAGGCATCGGGCGGTCGTCCTCGTACACGGGTGCTTCTGGCATCGTCACAACGGTTGCCGCTACACGACCACCCCAGGCACCAATCCTGAGTTCTGGCAGACCAAGTTCGCACAGAACGTTGCGAGGGACGCGCGGAACGTTGCCGATCTGACAGCAGCCGGTTGGCGAGTCGCCACTGTCTGGGAGTGCCACTTGCGCACCGTTGCGGACGTGGAGAGCGCCGCAGAGCGCGTTGGGCGTTGGCTGGTGTCTGCTCGCCGGAGGCTGGAGTTGCCTCGGCCCGCCCCGGCGGAGTGTTGATCGGCGACGGATTTCGCCCTGCACACCTTCGATTACCATCAGCAGCCACATGAACTGGCTGCTGGTGGGCATCGTCGGGTATCTGGCCATCCAGCTGGCCATCGGCATCGTCGTCTCGCGGCGCATCAGCACCGAGACCGACTACATCCTCGCCGGGCGGTCGCTCGGCCTCGGTCTCGGGTCGTTCTCGATCTTCGCGACGTGGTTCGGCGCCGAGTCGATCCAGGGCGCGGCCGGCACCATCTACGCCGAAGGCCTGTCAGGCGGGTCGGCCGACCCGTTCGGCTACGTCGCCTGCATCCTGCTCGTCGGCCTCGTCTTCGCCCGCCCGCTGTGGAACCGCGGCTTCACCACCTTCGGCGACCTGTTCCGCCTCCGCTACGGCGTGATCGTCGAACGCGTCGCCATCCTGCTGATGGTGCCGACGTCCGTGCTGTGGGGCGCCGCGCAGATTCGCGCCTTCGGCAACGTGGTGTCGCACGCCTCGGCGCTGCCCATCGAAGTGGCGATCACCGGCGCGGCCCTGTTCGTCGTCGGGTACAGCACCGTCGGCGGCCTGCTGGCCGACGCGTGGACGGACGTGGTGCAGGGCCTGGCCGTCATCATCGGCCTGGTGGTGCTGGCCGCGCTGCTGGTGAGCAGCGGTACGCTGCAGCAGGCCTGGGCGCAGGTCCCAGCCGACCGCCTGGCCCTGCTCGGCACGCCAGGCACTCCGTGGTACGTGACGGCCGAGGCCTGGGCCGTGCCCGTGGTCGGGTCGATGCTCGCCGTCGAGCTGATCTCGCGCATCCTGGGCTGCACGTCGGCCGACACCGCGCGGCGCGCCTGCCTGGCCGGTGGCAGCCTCTACCTGTCGGTCGGCCTCATCCCCGCCGTGCTCGGCCTGTGTGGACCGGTGCTCGCGCCCGGCCTCGCCGACCCGGAACAGCTCGTGCCCGAACTGGCCCGGCAGTACCTCGGCACCGCGGCCTACGTGCTGTTCACGGGCGCGCTCATCTCGGCCATCCTGTCGACGGTCGACTCGATCCTGCTGGCCGGTTCGGCGCTGATCACCCACAACGTGCTGCTGACGCTCCGCCCGGATCTCTCCGATGGCGCCAAGCTGCGGTGGTCACGCGCCGGCGTGCTCGCGCTCGGTCTGTGCGCGTGGACGCTGGCGCTGGCCTCCGAGAGCATCGCGTCGCTGGTCGAGTACGCCTCGGCCTTCGGCAGCGCCGGGATCTTCGTGGTGGCGACGTTCGGCCTGTTCACCAGCGTCGGCGGCACGGTGAGCGCCCTGGCCTCGCTGGCCACGGGCATGGTCGTGTGGGCCGCCGGGGCCTTCGTGCTCGCATGGCCGGCGCCGTACCTGACCGCGCTCGCCGCCGCCGTGGTGGCCTACCTCGCGGCCGCGCCGTGGGGAGGAGCGGGGGCGATCTCACGGGGAGATCACTGACCGTCGACCTGAAGGTCGACGGCTACATCTCAGCGCGAAGGGCGATGGCTACGGCAGGACGGACTGGGCGGCGTCCTGCAGCGCGCGGTCGCGCGTGATGAGCGGGACCGCCGCGAGGCGCGCCGACGCGAGCAGGTGCAGGTCGATCCATCCCAACCCCCGCCCCTCGAGACGATGGCCCTCGAGCAGGTGATGCACTTCGTCCTCGGTGGCGAGTGGCGCCTCCGGCAGGTGCCGGAGGTGCCCCAGCACCACGTGGCGCTGCCGCAGCGTGCCGCACGCGATCTCGCCGACGACGAACGGGTGCACCAGGACCATCCCCTCGTCGAGCAACGCCGCCAGTTCGGCGTCGCCACGGCGCAGGTGCTCGATCCAGACCGACGTGTCGACGAGCGTCATGGCCTCGGACGGCGGCGCGACCGGTCGGCCACGCTCGCCGACGGGTCCGAGCCGGCGAGACGACGCAACCGGGCCGAGTGCTCGCGGGCGATGAGGGCCCGCAAGCCCTCGTGCACCAGCGCCGTCTTCTCCGTGACCCCCGTCAACCGGCGGGCCTCCTCCAACAAGGTCTCGTCCAGAATCATGGTCGTCCTCATGCATATGAATATGCTCCATTTCGTGCCTCACGTCCAGTCGGGACACCGGCGTGCATCCGCGGGACACCGCAGCACGACGCGCGCCAACGACGGCGATGCGGCAACGACGCGAGATTCGCGAGAGGAGCGCCTGCCGATCGCAGGAACTGCACGGGAGGGCGGTTGAGAAACTGCGATCGGGGGGGACCGCCGGACAAAGTCCGGCGGCTACGTGAGAGAGTCCCGCGGCGACGTCAGAGTGTCCGGCGGTGACGCGTGCTGCGGCTATTCCTGCTCGCGGTCGCGGCGCACCATGACCCGGCGGCCGCGCACCTTGGCGTTGCGCAGCGAGATCATGATGCGCGTGGCGAGCGCCTCGGGCACATCCACCGTGGACGCATCGTCACCGATGCGGATGGCGCCGATGACGCCGCTGTCCACGTTCGCTTCGCCGGCGATGGCGCCGACGAGATCGGCCGGGCGCAGTCCAGCCTCCTTGCCGATGTTCAGGTGCAGCAGCGCGCGCGGACCCGCCGCGCCGCGCGGGCCGCGTGACGAGGGGCGCGACGGCCGATCGCCGTCCTCGCGCGGACGCCGTGGACGGTCGTCGTCGCCGCGACGCGCCGGGCGACGGTCCTCGCTCCGGGCCGCCTCGGCCATGGCCTCGTCGAGCGACGGACCGGCCCCCTCGGCCTTCTTGCTGCGCTTGGCGCCCTTGGCCGGGGCGGTGCCCGGCGCATCGTCGTGCAGCAGGCGGATGGCGGCGGCCGCGACGTCCAGCACGTCGAACTCCTGCGCGAGCCGATCGACCACGGCACGAGCCTGTTCGAGGCCGCCTTCGACGATCTGCGCCCGCACGGCGGCGAGGGTGGTGTCGAGCCGGCGTGCCTGCAGGTCCGCTTCGGTCGGAATCGGGAGGATCTCGACCTTGGCCCGCGTCGTGCCCTCGATCTGGCGGAGCGCGCGATGCTGCCGCGGGTCGACCAGCGAGATGGCCATGCCCTCGCGCCCGGCCCGGCCCGTGCGGCCGATGCGGTGCACGTACACCTCGGGCGACATCGGCAGGTCGTAGTTGACGACGTGCGAGACGTGGTCGATGTCGAGCCCGCGCGCGGCCACGTCGGTGGCCACCAGGACGTCGGCCTGGCCACTGCGGAACATCTGCATCACACGGTCGCGCGCCTTCTGCTCCATGCCGCCGTGCAGGGCCTTGGCGCCGTAGCCATGGGCCGCGAGCGTGTCGGTGAGCTCGTCGACCTCCGTGCGGGTGCGGCAGAAGACGATGGCCGACGTCGGCGTCTCGACGTCGAGGATGCGACCGAGCGCCGCCGTCTTCTGGTTGCGCGGCACGAGGTAGGCCACCTGACGGATGCGCGGCAGCTTGCCGGCCGCCCGCTTCTCCTTGGCAATCGCCACGCGCACCGGATCGGTCAGGTGGGTGTTGGCGATGCTCTCCAGGCGCGGCGCCATGGTGGCGGCAAAGAGCGCCGTCTGCCGCTCTTCGGGGGCATTGGCGAGGATGCTCTCGATGTCCTCGGCAAAGCCCATGTCGATCATCTCGTCGGCCTCGTCGAGCACCACGACGCGCACGGCCCGGAGGTCGAGCGTGTGCCGACGCAGGTGATCGAGCGCGCGTCCCGGCGTGGCGACGACGATGGAGACGCCGCGACGGAGGGCGCGGATCTGGACGTCCATGGGCGCGCCGCCGTACAGCGGCGCCACCGCCAGATCGGTGCCGCGGGCGTACTTGTGCAGCGCCTCGGCCACCTGCATGGCCAGCTCGCGGGTGGGCACGAGCACGAGGCCGCGCGGGGCCAGGCTCTTGGCGCCCTTGCGCGACAGCAACTCGATCATCGGCAGGGCGAAGGCCGCGGTCTTGCCGGTGCCGGTGCCGGCCATGCCGAGCACGTCCTTGCCGTCGAGCAGCAGCGGAATGGCCTCGCGCTGGATGGGGGTGGGCTCTTCGTAGCCGAGTGCGGCGACGGCGGCGACGAGGGCGTCGGACAGTCCGAGGGAGGCGAAGCCAACGGGGACTTCGTCGATGGGGGTGGGGTCGTTACTCACCTTGGGATCGTAACAGGTCAATCAAACCGGGAACCGGGAACCGGGAACCGGGCACCGGGCGCCGGGTTGGGTAGGGCCCGCTCTCCGAGCGGGCCGTCATGACGGCCGGTTCGGAGAACCGGCCCTACCCGCAGGTTTTTCTAGTCCCCCAACGCCGCCAGCGCCCACGGCAGGCCGTGCCCGGTGGTCCAGCCGAAGAAGCGCAGCCCGTGGAGGGGATGCCAGTTGGGCGTGCGGGCGCGGGCGGTTGCGGAGAACTCGCGCCGGTACCAGGACGGCGCGTCGGGGATGTGGTCGGTCCTGGTGAGGGCCTCGGCCAGCGACGCTTGCGTCCAGGCCTCCGCGGTGACCGGCGCGGGCAGCGGGTCCGTGCGCAGCAGGGCCACGCGGCGCGCCAGCTCCTCCTTGAGGCTCGGCTCCTTCGACAGCTGGTAGCCGATCGACAGGGCATGGATCGACGCCAGATACGACTCCATCCAGTGATTCAGGGCCGGCACGTCACGTTCGTGCCGCGCATGACGCACCAGCGCCTCCCTGACCGCCTCGTTGCCGGTGATCGAGTAGTAGCGTGCCAGCCCGTGCGTGGCGTACACCTGCGCGTAGCCGTAGCGCTCGAGCGCCAGACCGTCGCCGTCGGCCTGCGCGAGGCGCAGCATCCGGGCCACCCGGTCCTTCAGTTCATCGGCGTACACCGGGTCCTTGGTGGCGTCCCACACCTCCGCAAGGTTCCACACCGACAGGTACAGTCGCCGTCCGGTGAGCTCGTGCTCACCCCACATGCGCCGGCGATGCATGTCGGCCGTGACGCGCGCCACGTCGAGCGCACGTGTCTCGCCAGCGAGGTAGTACGCCGCCATCCAGCCCTGCACCCAGACGTGCGCCGACAGCGCGTGCATCCAGTGCTGGGTCGAGTGGCGCCGCCCGATGCCGAGCCACCTGGTGGCAGCGCCGCCCGCCGCGGCGATCGCGTCGGGCGTCTGCGTCAGGAAGAAGTCGCCCGACTGGTTGCTGTCGCCCCGATAGACCGGCCCCGTCGGCCAGTGCGTGTTGTCCACGTCCATCGTGTGGCGACTGAGCGCGAGGGCCGCGTCGAACACCGCCGGATCGCCGGTGCGCATGAAGTGCACCCAGAGCTCGAAGTCCTGCGCCGGTTCGTTGTGCCCCCACATGTCCCAGGCGCCGTTGTCGTAGCGCACCTTGACGTCGCCGTAGTCGAACACGCCAAACCAGGGCGCCCACCGCTGGTTGAACAGCATCCAGCGCACCTTGTGGTCGAGGGCGCGATCGAGCTCCGCCGGACCGCGCCCGGCCGGGGCGAACTCGCCGTACACCCCGCTGCGCGCGTACCACACCGGATCCACGTGGGCCACCGCCGGCTGGAGCACGTAGCCCATCACGCGCCCGATCTCGGCGTCGGTGGTGCGGGAGGGATGGAAGTAGACGATGGCCTCGCTGGTCTTGGCGAGGCCCTGCGCCCAGTTCTCGACCGATCCCTCGGCGCCGGGCCGCGTGTGCTCGCGCGCGAAACTGGCCGGCCCGCCGTCCGCCGCCCAGAAGAAGGCGTCGAGCCGACTCGTCGCCGCATCGAAGGCGATGCTCTTGGGATACTCCTCGAGGAAGTGACGCACGCCGATGGCCACGCCGCGCGTGTCGTCGCTGACGTCGACCCAGCCGAGCGCGCGCGGGGCGCGATCGCGGACCTGCCCGCCCGCGCGGACGTGCGCCGCGAAGGTCTCCTGCCGCGCGGTCGGCGACGACTCCGCCACCACACCGTTGACGGCCTGTGGCCCGAGCTGCGTCACGGCCAGTGCGCCGGTCTGTCGCACGACGCGCGGCGCGGCGGCGCGCTGCCACCACGGCCCGTCGAGCAGGGCCGTCCGCGCCACCGCGCCCGGCTTCAGCTTCAGGGCCAGTGACATCCCCATCGCCTGGATGCGGTCCTCCGGCTGGGTCCAGCCCGGATCCGACGGATCCCCCTTCGTCAGCGCCTGGGCCTGCGTCGCCACGTGCGGATACTCCCCCGCCGTCGGCCGATGGCGGTCCGGCACCCCCGTGTACACGATCGTGTGCTGCACGCGAATCCAGGTCTGCCCGGCGTAGGCGTGCAGGCGGGTGACGAAGGGCGCCGCGTGGTTGTCGCTGCGGCCGTAGCGGTAGGTGCCCTCGATGCGCAGGATCGCGTGCAGCGGACCCGACCCGCGTTCGAGGAAGGTCTGCGTGATGGTCGCGCGCGAGGCGTCCACGCCCGCCTCGTCGAGCAGGTCCACGAACGATCCCCGCGCCTCAGGCCCCACGGCAATCACATCGTCGGCCTCGAACCCGTCCCCCTCGAGGTCGAGACTCGCTTCGTGCACGAAGCCGGTGCTGCCCTGACGCACCGTCAGCTGCAGCGGGCCGGCGACGATGTCGGCCTGGCCGCCGGGACGCTGGCTGTTGAGCACGAGGAGCTGTCCATCGAGCCCGGCGGGTACCCGGGCGCGACGAACGTCGGCGCCGTACTCGAGCTGGTAGTCCGCGCCGTCCGCCGCGAAGAAGAACACCCAGACCCACTTCACGCTCGGGTCCACCGGCTGCCAGGTGGTGACCTCGGTCACCTGCGACGGCACTTCGCGACCGTCCGACGCGAGCACGCGCACGTGGTCGGGCGAGGCCAGCACCCCGCGGGGGAACGGCACGCCCAGCGTGACCGGGGCGCCCGTGGCGTGGCGTTCGACCTTCAGGGCGATGCGGTCGGCCGCCGCCGCCGCGCGAGGGGTGGCAGCGACGCAAATCAGGACGAGCAGGAGGAATCGAAGACGGGACAAGGACATGAATCGTTCGGTTTTGCCGGGCCTCTGCCCGTCTCTCGAGCTGGCGCGGCAGGTGCAATGGCGGTGCGACATGGATCAGGTCGTGGATTCGCCGTTCGTGCGTCGCGTGCTCATCGTACTCGGGCTGGCGACCGGCACGATCATCCTCGTCCTGGCCGCCGTGCAGGGCCTGACCGCGCTGCTGGTCACCTTCGCCGGCGTCCTGCTGGCGGTGCTGCTGCGCAGCCTGGCGCAACTGGTGCAGCGGTGGCGCCCGCTGGGCGACTACGCCGCCCTCGCTGTCGTCTGCACCGCGCTCCTGGCGCTGGTGATCGGGGGTGGCGCGCTGCTGGCCACGCCGCTGCAGACGCAGGGCGCCGAGCTGTGGGACGCGCTCCCGCAAGGCGTGGAACGCCTCCGCGAACAGGTGGAGCGCTGGCCGCTCGGTCAACGCTTCCTCGCCCAGATCTCCGACACGGCCCCGACGACGGCGATGGCGGGATCGGCGGCCCAGCGGGCGGTGACCGTGGTGTCTGGCGGCGTCTCGCTGGTGGGGTACCTGGTGCTGCTGGCCTTCGTCGGGCTGTTCCTGGCGGCCGAACCGGGCCTGTATCGACGGGGACTCGTCCGACTGTTCCCCGTTCGCACGCGCGCCAGGATCGACGAGGTGCTGCTCGAGGTCGGCGACCGGCTGCAATCCTGGCTGCTGGGCCGGGGGATGCTGATGCTCGGCATCGCGATCGCGACCTGGATCGGGCTGCTCGTGCTGGGCATCCCGCTCGCCCTGGCCCTGGCGGTGCTCGCCGGGCTGCTGACGTTCATCCCGAACTTCGGTCCGGTGATCGCTGCGGTGCCGGCGATGCTGCTGGCCCTGCTCGAGGGGCCGACCCAGGTGCTGTACGTCGGGATCCTGTACCTCGGGCTGCAGACGGTGGAGAGCTACACGCTCGAACCGTACGTGATGCGCAAGGCCGACGACCTGGCGCCCGCCCTGGTGATCGCCTGGCAGCTGTTCCTCGGCGTCACGCTCGGGACGCTCGGGCTCATCTTCGCCACCCCGCTCCTCGTGGTCGTGACGGTGCTGGTGCAGCGCTTCTACATCGAGGACGTGCTCGGCGATCGCCTCATCACCGACGCCGACGGCGCGTCGGGTTGACGGCCGGCGCGGGCTGCTGTCACGCTCCGGCCACCATGCTTCCGCTGACCGACATCGTGCAGGCACTCATCGCGGCCGACCCGCAGGGCGGCTGGCTGCGCCGGACCTTCGAGCAGCTCGAGGAGGTGCACTGGGGTGCGCTGCGCACGCCGGGCACCGTCATCGGCGGGGCGACCGCACGCGAGGTCCCGCTCGTCGACGGCCTGATGGTGCTGCCCTGCGTCGTCGAGACCGACACGCTGCTCATCGCCCTCGAAGACGCCAGGACCTCGTCGCTCCCGACCGGCACCGCCGCCGACCCGAAGCGCCACCACGTCTCGCGCGCCATCGAAGCCCTGCGCGTGCTGGCGAAGGCCCGCGCCGAGGCCCAGGGGCTGACCACCGACCCGCTCTTCGGCGTCATCGTCGTGGGCGGCCCCGAGGTGCCCGAGCCGCACCGCACGACCATCCTCGAAGGGCTGCCGCACATCGAGCGCGAGCAGGCCGAGGATCTGTACGCGAACTACTGGGGACGCCTCAGCCCCGAGGCGCTGGCGGCACTGACGACGGCGTAGGCGTGGCCTCCTCGGCCTGACGACCGGCCGCCGCGATGGCCACGAGCAGGAAGGCGATCACGAGGAAGTAGTAGTTGAGGAACGCCTTCTTGCCGAAGGCCGCGAGCAGGAAGCAGGTCACCCCCAGCGATGCCGCGAAGCCCGCCGGGGTGCGCGGGGCGCGCCACCACGCCAGCCCCAGCCCGAGCGCCCCGGCCGACAACGACACGGCGAGCGCGCCGTGCCGGTCGAGCGGCACCCCCAGTTCCAGCAGCGCGCGTGTGAAGCTGAGCGAGTCCAGCCGGAACGGCTCGCGCACCTGCAGCAGCACCGCCGACCGCATGAAGGCGTCCACGTCGAGCAGCGCGAGCGGCAAGGTGACGACCGCCGCCACTGCCAGCGCCTTCAGCAGGAAGGCGAGCAGGGGTCGCCACGCGGCACGCGCCTGCCAGCCGTCGCCGCCGATCGGCGTGCCGATCAGCATGGGCGCGAAGGCCAGCGCGACGGCCATGTGCTGCTTGGACGCCACCAGCAATCCGAGTGGCAGCCACGCCAGCGACGGTCGCCGCAGGGCCGTCGCCACCGTCAGGGCCAGCAGGGCGATCGGAAACGGCTCCGTCCAGCCCTGTTCCAGGTGGAAGATGACGCGGGGGGCGAGGATCAGGGCGGCGGCACACAACAGAGCGAGCGAGCCCTGCATCCACACCAGCAGCGCGGCGGCGAGCGCCAGCGCGGCCACCTCGCTGTAGCGGAGGTCCCCCAGCAGCGCGTGGCCGGGCCACGCGAGCAGCAGGCTGAGGGGCGGGTATGGAAAGCCGAACAGCACGCGCTGGCCCTCGCGCATGCCCGCCGCGTAGAACGCCTCGTTGTCGCGATAGATGTTCTCGAACGTGATCGCGTACGGGCTGTCGCCGGTGGCGAGCGCGGCAAACGCCTTCTCGTGCACGGGCATCACGTCGATGTGCGGCACGGGTGACTCGCGCACGGTCCACGCCCCGATCCACAGGCCGACGACGACCAGGACCACGGCGGCGCGGCGCCAGGCGGCACGGCCGTGCGGCGGGCGCACGGTGATGGCCGTGGCACAGGCCACGCCGACGACTACCAGGAGGTCGGGGTGCGCCCAGGGCCGCGGGTCGGCCATGTAGCGGGCCAGCGGTCGGCTGAGCAGCGCGACGGCACTGACGAGGACGCCGGCGGTGAGCAGCCCTCGGGTCGTCTCGTGGTCGCGCGGCGTGTCGAGCCCCCAGGGCCAGCGTGCACCGACGAGCCCGAGGACGGCGGCGACGAGCGACAGGCCGAGCCACGGCAGCGCCGGATGGTGGTAGAAGCCGTCCGAGAGCTGGAGCGTGAGGCTCAGGCCGATGGCGGCCACCGTGAGCCAGGGACGCGAGAGGGCACGCACCCGTGGAGCGTGACCCAGGCCAGTCCTTCAGGCAAGCTGAGCCTTACGCGTCAGTTGTCGCGGCTGAGCACGACCCAGCCACGCGCCACCAGTTCGTCGTCACCGGCCAGCGTGTCGAGGGCCCAGAGGGCGGGGGCGCGGACGATCGGGGCCGGACCGGGCACGTGCAGGGCGTGCGCCAGGACGGGCGGGCGGCTCGACAGACGGCGGCTCGAGCGGGTCGGTCGAACGAGGCGATCGGGGCGGGGATCAAGACACATGACGGCTCCTCGGTACAGCACGGGGTCCGGAGCAGCCGCCATGCCGTGAGGGCATGGAACACGCGCTTGCGACAGCACCTGCTGTCGCCACATCGATGCCGTCTGGCATCGGGGCACCCTGGCGTGTTCGCCGGGGTTGCCGGGCGCGTTGCCGCGCCACTCCGGATGTACGAGAGGGATCCTGCCATGCAGAACAGGCGCAGCCAAGGGCTGCGCCTGTCATGTGTCGAGCTATGACACAGCGGGGGCGAGCGCCACTCAGCGGCGCTTGGTGCCCCTGGTCTTGCGCGCGGCCTTGCGGGCCACGGTGACCTTCTTCGCGGCGGCCTTGCGCGCGACGCGAGCCGGCGCCTTTCTGGTGGCGGCCTTCTTCGCGACCTTCTTCGGGGCGGCCTTCTTCGTCGAGCGGGCCTTCACGGCCTTGCGCGACGCCTTGGCGGCCTTGCGACCGGGCGCCTTGGTCGCGGCCTTCTTCGCGGCGGCCTTGCCGGCCTTGCGATCGACCTTGGTGGCGGCCTTGCGGGCGGCCTTCTTCGGGCCGACCTTCTTCGCGGCCTTCTTCGTGGCCTTCTTCGCCGCAGGCTTCTTCGCCGCGGCCTTCGGGGCGGCGGCAGCCTTCTTCGCGGCCTTCTTCACGGCCTTGCGGCGGGCGGGCTTGCGGGCCGCCTTCGGCGCGGGCGCGGGGGTGGCGTCGGCCACCGGGGCCACTTCGGGGGCCGGCGTGGCGCCAGCGTCGATCGTCTCGTTCACGTCGTTCATCGTGCCTCCAATGCAATGCGCCCGCACGCGCGGGCTCGTCGTTCCTTCTCCGCAGTATCGGTACTGCGTAAGGAAATCTGCAGGATTGTGGCACGAGCATACCCGCAAACTTTTCGTCGAGCATCACAATCTCGTCGATCGTGCGTGGCGACATGGCCGTTGTCGCCGCGTGATCCGCGGGTGATCAGAAGGTGACTTCCCACTGCAGGCGCGTGCGTCTGTCGGTGGCACGCACGCCCGTCGGTGTGGTGAAACGCAGGCGGGAGATGTCGGCCGCGATCTTGTGGCGATGCCCGAGCACGTACCAGTTGACGCCCACGACCCGCTCGTCGTGGTGGTTGTCGGCGAGGGCATCGTGCGGGTCGATCCAGGCCGCGCGCGCGGCCAGCTCGAGTCGCGTCGGCAAACGCGCCCACACCGTGGAGGCGAGCACGCCGCCCTGCAGGTAGGCGCCACGGAGGGTGCGGCGATCACCGGCGGCGATGCGTCGCACCTCCTTGCGATGCACCTCGGCCTGTGCCGAGACGCCGCGCCACTTCAGCGCGACATCGCCGGCGTAGTGCCGGGTGCGGAAGCGATCGGGCGACCCCGCGGGAAACAGCGGCAGCGTCGCGCCGACGCCCGACCCCTGGTAGAACGCGGAGGCGCCTTCCGTGCGGGCGACGGTCGACCCGATGGCCAGCAGGAGCTCACGCGAGGCGTCGGGATCGCCCTGCCAGGACGGCAGTTCGCGACCCGCCCACGTCCACTCGTAGCGGCCGAGCCACACCGGGAGCGCCGGGCCGCCCTTCGCGTCCACGCTGCGAAAGGCCCCGAGGAAGTAGGTGCCGCCACGGGGACGCGTGCCACCGAGGCCACCCGACACCTCCACGCCCTGCTGTCGTCCGAGGGTGAACCAGCGGTCGAGGATGGATCGATCGACGAGCAGCTGGGCGCCGGAGGACTCGATGCGCTCACGGTTGAGCGCGGCCTTCCAGCGGCCCGCTCGCAGACGCAGCCACGGGCGCGCCTCCCACGTGACGCTGAGGTCGCGAATCCGCTCCTCGACGAAGTCGGCCTGGAACTGGTAGCGCAGGCGCGGCGAGAAGACGTGCCCGTTGACCCGCAGGCGCGATCGGAACACGCGATAGTCGTCGCCGACCTTCACCCCGACCTCGTCGGCGTCGGCGGGCACCACCGCGAACGGCGTGGTGAACCGGATCTGATTGCGGACGCCGACCACGGCCGTGAAATCACCATCGGGCGTCGCGACGCGGAGGCCCTCGGCGCCATAGGTCACCTGGCCCGCGGCCTGACTCGGCCCGAGGAGTGTCGCCATCAGGCCCGCCAGCAGCAGCAGTCGTCCACGCACGCCTTTCTACGTTTACACGAACGTCATACCGATCGGGAGTCGGGAGTCGGGAGTCGGGAGTCGGGAGTCGGGAGTCGGGAGTCGGGAGTCGGGAGTCGGGCACCGGGCACCGGAACGGGAAAGGGCGAAGGGTAGGGCCGGGCGTCGAAGCCGCGGGGCTATACTCCGGACGATCTCTTCCAAGGAGCGTCGATGAGACTCGTTCAATCCCTGCTGGTCGTGGCGGTGGCGTCCGCACTCGTGGGCGTCGGCACCATGACCCCGGAGACGTCGGTGGCCGCGGCTGGCGCCGGCCTGGTGCAACAAGGCCCGCTGTACAAGAACCCGATCGCCCTGCAGCTCTACAGCTTCCGGGACAGCTTCAAGGCCAACGGCGTGCCGGCCACGCTGGCCAAGATCAAGGGCATGGGCTTCACGCACGTGGAGCTGGCCGGCACCTACGGGCTCACCCGCGAGCAGTTCAAGGCGGAGCTCGGCAAGGCCGGCCTGACGCCCGTGTCGATGCACACGGACATCAAGCTGCTCGCCAGCCCGACCGACTCGGCGAAGCTGCTCGACGATGCGAAGTTCTACGGGGTGCAGTACATCGGCAACGCGTGGTTCCCGCACGAGGGCACGTTCGACGAGGCCGACGCGAAGGCCGCCATCGCCGCCTTCAACGCCGCCGGCACGCACGCCGCGGCGGCCGGCCTGCAGTTCTTCTACCACCCGCACGGCTTCGAGTTCGCCCCCGGCACCGCCACGCGGACGCTGTTCGACATGGTCCTGGCCCAGACCGATCCGAAGGCCGTGAAGTTCGAGCTCGACATCTTCTGGGCCCACCACGGCAGCGCCGATCCCGTGGCCCTGTTGAAGGCCCATCCCGATCGCTTCGTGCTGACGCACATGAAGGACATGAAGCCGGGCACGAAGAAGGACTGGACCGGCCACGCCCCCGACGACACGAGCGTCGCGCTCGGGTCGGGGGAAGTGAACGTCAAGGGCGTCGTGGAAGCGGCCCGTGGCACCGCGGTGCAGTGGCACATCATCGAGGAAGAGTCGCCGGAGCCGGACAAGAACGTCCCGGCCGGCCTCGCCTACCTCAAGTCGCTGGCGGCTGGTCCCGGGCGCTAGCCAGATGGGAGGGACGCCTCCGCCGTCGCCTGCGGCTCTGGCGGACAGGTCGCCGTGCGGGCCCTCCCTGCCAGCCACATGCCGTTTCCGCTTCGCCTGCACGAGCACCTGCCGCTGCGCACCGCGCGGCTGGTGCTCGTGCCCCTCGACCTCTCGCACCTCGATGCGCTGGCGGCGATGCTGGCCGACCCCGTCGTCATGCGGCACTTCCCGCGCGTGATGACCCGGGTCGAATCCGAGCAGTGGCTGCGCCGCACCATCGATCGCTATCAGCAGCACGGCACGGGCCTGCTCGCGGTGCTGCGCGCGGATGACCGCGGTGGCCGCCCGGAGTTCCTGGGCGACTGCGGACTGCAGGTGCGCGTCTTCGGCGGCGAGACGCACCTGGAGCTCGGCTATCACTTCACGCGCCAGGCCTGGGGCCACGGGTATGCGACCGAGGCCGCGCGCGCCTGCGTGACGCTCGGGCTGCGTCATGGGGCGATGGCCGAGGTGGTCGCGCTCATCCGGCCGGAGAACGGCGCCTCGCAGGCGGTGGCCAGGCGCATCGGGATGCGGCCCCGAGGGGCGGTCCTGCACGCGGCCCTGGTCCACGACGTGTGGCACATCAGCGCCGAGCCCATCGCGGGAGACACCCTACAATAAGGGCTCCCCATGGCCATCCGAGACATTCCCCGCGCACCGCTGTTCGCCCTCGGCGTCTTCCTGTTGATGGCGATCCCGTCGTTTGCGGAGTTCTACACGGATTGGCTGTGGTTTGCCGAGGTCGGCTACCGGCCCGTGTTCCTCAAGTCGCTGACGGCCCGCTCGGCGATGGGCAGCACCGTGTTCGTGGTGGCCGGGCTCTTCCTCGCCTTCAATCTCTTCGTCGCGCTCAGCGCCGTGCCCCTGCGCAACATCGTGGTCGTCACGCCCGAAGGACCGCGGACGATCTCCCTGCAGCCCCGGCGGCTGCGCCCGGTGGTGTGGCTGGCCTCGGGTCTGCTGGCGCTGCTGCTGGCCGGCTACGCCTCGTCGGGCTGGAGCAGCTACCTGGCGTACACGCAGGCGGTGCCGTTCGGACAGGTCGATCCGGTGCTCGGCTACGACGTGTCGTACTACCTGTTCCGCTGGCCGTTCCTGTCGTTGCTGCAAGGGCTGTTCTTCTCGATGTCGCTGCTGGCGGTGATCGCGACGGCGGCGGCCTATGCCCTGGCCGGCAACCTCGGGCTGCGCATCGGGCGGGGTGTGTTCATCACGGAGAGCACGCGGCGCCACCTGTCGCTCCTGCTGGGCCTGCTGCTGCTGGCGCTGGCCTTCGGCGACTGGCTCGAAATCCCGCAGCAGCTGTTCGAGCCGTCGGGCATCATCACCGGCCCGTCGTACACCGACGTGCACGCGCGGATTCCGGCCCTGCGGCTGCTGGCCGCGGTCGGCGTGCTCGGCGCCGTGCTGGCGGTGGTCCAGGCGTTCAGCGTGCGGTTGTGGCCGATTGCGATGGCCGTCGGCGGCTACGTCGCGATCTCGCTCGGCGGCAGCGTGTATGCCACCTTCATCCAGCGGGTCTACGTCGCGCCGAACGAGCAGGTGCGCGAGACGCCGTACATCCAGCACAACATCGCGGCGACGCGCGCGGCCTTCGGGCTGGACACGGTCGAAGAGCGGCAGCTCTCGGGGGACGTGACGCTGACGCGCGCCGACCTCGACCGCAACGCCGACACCATCGACAACGTGCCGCTGTGGGACCACCAGCCGCTGCTCGACACCTTCTCCCAGATCCAGGAGATTCGCACCTACTACGACTTCGTCTCGGTGGACAACGACCGCTACATGATCGATGGCCGCTATCGGCAGATCATGCTCTCGGCCCGCGAGCTCAACTCGGAGAGCCTGCCGAACCGGACGTGGATCAACGAGCAGCTGACCTTCACCCACGGCTACGGCCTGACCCTCGGCCCGGTCAACGAGGTGACCCCCGAGGGGCTGCCCATCCTGTTCATCAAGAACCTGCCGCCGGAGTCCTCGGTGGACCTCAAGGTCGACGAGCCGTCGATCTACTTCGGCGAGCTCTCGAACGATCACGTCTTCGTCCGGACCAACACGAAGGAGTTCCACTACCCGTCGGGCGAGGACAACGTGTTTGCCGAGTACAAGGGCGATGGCGGCGTCTCGGTGGGGTCGTTCTGGCGCAAGCTGCTGTTCGCCATCCGCTTCGGCTCGGGCAAGGCCCTGCTGTCGGACGACCTGCGCCCGGACAGCCGGGTGCTCTACTACCGCCGCATCAGCGAGCGCGTGCGCAAGATCGCGCCGTTCCTGACCTACGACCAGGACCCGTACATGGCCATCGCCGATGGCCGCCTGTACTGGATCCAGGACGCCTACACGACGAGCAACCGCTACCCGTACTCGCGCGCGGTGACCAGCGCGACCAACGCGTCGATCACCGGCGGCGGCACCAACTACATCCGGAACTCGATCAAGGTGGTCATCGACGCCTACCACGGCACGACGCGGTTCTACCTCGTCGATCCGTCCGACCCGATCGCCCAGACCTACGCCCGCATCTTCCCCGGCCTGCTGCTGCCGCTGGACGCCATGCCGGCGTCGCTGCGCGCGCGCCTGCGCTACCCGCAGGACATCTTCGCGCTGCAGGCCCACATGTTCGCGACCTACCACATGCAGGGCGCGGCGGTCTTCTACAACAAGGAAGACCAGTGGGAGGTGCCCTCGATCGACATCGGCGACCAGCCCGTGCGGATGGAGCCGTACTACACGATCATGAAGCTGCCGGGCGAGCAGGGCGCCGAGTTCATCCAGATGCTGCCGTTCACGCCGCGGCAGAAGGACAACCTGGCCGCCTGGATGATCGCGCGCAGCGATCGCGAGCACTACGGCAAGCTGGCCGTCTTCCAGTTCCCGAAGCAGAAGGTCGTGTTCGGTCCGCGCCAGGTCGTCGCGCGCATCAACCAGGACCAGGCCATCGCCCCGCAGATCACGCTGTGGAACCAGCAGGGCTCGCAGGTGATTCAGGGCACGCTGCTGGTGATCCCGATCGAGGAGTCGCTGATCTACATCCGGCCGCTGTACCTGCGCGCGTCGGGCGGCCAGATCCCCGAACTCAATCGCGTGATCGTCGCCCACCAGGACCGCATCGTCATGGCCGAGACGCTGGCCGAGGCCCTCGACCGCATCTTCCCGGCCGATGGATCGACGCCGCCGACCACCTCGGTCGATGCCGCGGCCGTCAGGGCCGCCGACCTGCTGCTGGCCAACGCCCAGACCGCCGGCACCGCCGCCGCGCCGGGCGAGACGCCGGCCAGCGCCACGGGTGCCACCCCGGTCCCCGGCGCCTCCGGGACACCCGCGCTGCCGGCGAGTCCGCAGCCCACGGCAGGACCGCAGACGACCGACGCGCTCGTCCAGCAGGCCGAGGCCGCCTACCGGCGCGCGATGGATGCCCAGCGTGCAGGTGACTGGGCCGCCTACGGCGAGCAGATCAAGCTGCTTGGCCGGACGCTCACCGAGCTGCGCGACGCCGAGCGTCGGCGCCAGACCAGGCCCTGACGTCGGCCGCGCCCGATCGGCGCAGCCTTTGCAATCTTCCTGACCGCCGCGCAGTTCCGGCGCGGTTTCCTGCTCGTCCATGGGCAGGAGGTCAGGGAGGTTCTTACATGCTCCGTATCATTCGCGCGTCCGCCCTCATGACGGTCTGCGTCCTTGCGCCCACGGCGCTCCTCGCCCAGGAGCCGGCCGTCGGGGTGCGTACATCTTCCGCATCGCCAGTCGCGGCGCCGGCCGTCAACAGCCCGTTCGAGACGGGCACCGCCTTCTCCGCCGCAGTGGTCCAGGGTCGGCGCGGCCGCAGCGCCGGTCCCAACATCGGCGCCGTCGGGCTCGGCGCGGTCGGCGGCCTGACCGAGTTCGAGATCGGGCCGAGCTTCCGGTACTGGGCCAACGAACGCTTCGGCGTCCAGGCCCATCTCGGCTTCGGCGGCGACAGCGACTTCCTGGGTGACGACGTCCAGTACCTGCGCTTCGAACCGACCTTCATCGTGGCCATCGGCGACTTCGGGAGCGACGCCGTGAACGTGCGTCCCTACGCGGGCGGCGGCATCCGGGTCTTCCGCACCGACATCGGCAGCTTCGACGACACGTCGGTGAAGCCGGCGGGCGTGGGTGGGGTCGAGGTCGGCTTCCGTGGCGCGCCGCGCCTGAAGGTCAGCGGCGAGTTGAGCGTGTCGGGCGAGAACGATCTGGACGACTTCAACTTCGGCAACGGCCCGTCGATCGGCGGCGCCCGCGTCTCGGCGCTGCTGCACTACTTCTTCGACTGACGACGGGTAGGGCCCGCTCTCCGAGCGGGCCGTCAGCGTCAGCGTCGTCGGCATTGGTGATGGGAAATGCGGTCGTGACGGCCGGTTCGGAGAACCGGCCCTACCCAGCGGCGGGCCCTACCCAACGCGGGCCCGCGGCCCTGCCCGGCTACACGTCGATCGTCAGGCCATCGAAGGACCGGAGCGCGAAGCGCACATCGGCTTCCGGCAACAGGTCGCGCAGTTCACGCAACAGCGCCACCGCGACCGTCTCGCCCAGTCGCAGCCCGGCCTCGGCGTCACTGCGCCACTGCACCCCGGCGAAGGCACGCCCGAGCGCCAGGTTCCACGCGAGCTTGTCGAGCTCACCCCCGACCGTGAGCGGCTCGTCGACGGGCTGCAGTTCACGGCCGTCTGCCGACGGCGCGACCGCATCCGGCAGCACCCACTCCTCCGCGTAGTAGGCCTTGAGCACCGTCACCATGGCCCCGGCCGTCGCCGCATGCGCCGCCGGGTACGCCGGGTGCAGCGGGGCGCCTTCAGGCCAGGCCGTCGGCAGCAGGCACGCACCCGTGCGCCGGCGCATCTCCTCGAAGCCGTCCGACTGCACGAAGCGCGCATCGGGCCACGCTGCGACGGGGGCGCCCGCCACCGCCGCCTCGAGCCGCCCGCCCAGTTCCTCGGGCCGCAGCCGTCGATGCACCACCCACTTCTGGAACCAGGCGGCGCGCAGGGCGTGCATGGCCACCCGCGACGCGAGATCGACGATGAAGGGCAGGCCGAAGGTGACGTATCCCGCCTGGTTGCGCGACCGGACGTAGGGGTGACCCTCGGTGACCGGCGCCCGCAGCGACTCGAGCAGCAACGCCGCCTGCACACCGGCCTGCCCGGGGTAGTCGGTGCGGGTCCAGGTCGCGAGGTCGCGACCGCAGCAGATGTGGCGTCGGCCGGTGTACGTCACGTCGCGGACGGGCAGGTGCCCGTTCTGCGAGGCCAGCCACTCATCCCACGTCGCGAGGAAGGTCTCGCCCGAGGTCTGCGCCGCGACGCGAGGCGACAGGACCTGAGCGCCCATGGGCACCGGCCGCAGCAGGAATTGCGAGACGATCGGGCCGGGAACCGCGCGTGCCCCATGGACCCGCGCCAGGAGCGTGCCGGCTGTGGTCTCAGCACCGGCGCGGGTCAGGTCGGCCGCCGCGCGCGCGACGAGCGGGTCCTCCGCATAGCGCGCAAACGGCACGTCCCGCAGCAACGCGAGCCAGTAGGCCTCGACCGCCTCGGTCGCGAATGTCGGCGTGTCCCACATCGGCGGATCCGGAACGCCGAGCATGGCGGCATCCAGACCGTCGAGGGCGAACGCGAAGGCCGCCTGGGGCGACACGAGCCGGCGCACTCCCCCGAGCGGCACGTCCTCGAACCGCGCCTGGCCCGTGCCTGCCGCCGCGCGCGCGAGGGCACGATAGGCCTCGGGATCGACGATCCCGTACGCGTCATGCGGCAGGCCCTTGCTGAACATCGCCAGGAAGGCGGGCACACGCGCCTCGTCGACGCGTCCGTCCTGCGGCGGGGTCCGGGCGCCAGCCGCCGCATACGCCGCCTTGACCCGCAGGTCGTACGCCTTCAGCCGACGCGGCTCAGCCGGCAGGATCGGCAGGGCCTCGTCCAGCCACGAGGCGCGCTCCCCCATCGCCAGGCCGTGCGCGGCCGACGCCCCGACGCCCGGCATCACACCGGCGGCGCCAGCGGCCACGAGTCTGCGAAGCCAGTCCCGACGATGCATGGCCGGATCAGAGTAATGCAGAGAGGCTCAGCGGGGCTCGATCAGGTAGATGCCCACGGGGTAGTCCGGGTCTGGGAAGCGTCCTAGAAACCGCAGGCCAGGCGTGCCGCGGAGGCGGGCGTCGAGCTCGAGATAGTCGGCCGGTTCGTAGCGATCCTCGTGCACGACGATGTAACGGACGTCGCGGCTGCGCAGCGCCGTGAGACTCTGGCCGCGCGGGAACGCCACCATCGCCCCCAGCAGATCGAGATAGGGTGTCGGGTAGTAGCCGCTGTAGCCGTTGGCCATCGGGTGGCCGTGCGTGCGGCCGTAGAAGCTCCACTCGGCCTCGTGGTGCGGCAGCGCGTTGGCGCGGGCCATAGGCAGATCGACCACGACCCCGGCCGGCTGGTCGCGCAGCCAGCGGGCATACATCGGCGCGCGCTGCACCCACGGGTGCAGCGGCCCGATCCGCGAGGCGTACTCCACCCCGAGGCCGAGCACCAGCAAGACCCCGGCGACGTGACGGAGCCATCCCGCGCGCAGGCGGGCCAGCAGATGGGCCGCGCCGAGGCCCGCGAGGACGGCGATCGCCAGGGCGACGACCATGCCGAACCGCGACGGCGCGCGCAGTCCGCCCAGCGGTGGCACCAGAGTCAGCATGACGCGATAGATCGGCGTGTGCGTGCCCATGGCCAGCACCGCCGATAGCACGAGCATCGCGGCGTACATCCACAGCACGACCTGCCGGCGGGCCGACCAGACCCCCACCATGCCGAGCAGCAGGGCGATCGCGCCCGGCCAGAGGCGACCTTCGGGACCGCCGAACGCCGCGGTCCGCCCGTAGATCTGGTTGCCCTCGGGTGCCGAGATGAAGCTGCCCGCCGTCGCACTCCAGGTGTCGATCTCGTCCGCCCCCCGACCGCCGAACGTCGCCTGATTGGCCCGATACGGCGCGCTGTACACCCCCAGCACCGGAGCCGTGACGACCATGCCGACGACGAGGGCGGCCGCGATGCGCGTCAGCGGCGCTCGCCCGCGCGCCAGCAGCAGCAGCGGCGTGACGCACGCCAGCGTCACTACGAGGAAGACCCCGTAGTAGATGCAGCTCAGGAACTGCGCGAGGACGAACACGCCGAGCCACACGCCGTCCCGCACACGGCCGCCCTCCACCGTGCGATGCAGCGCCCAGCAGGCCAGCGGCATCCACTGCGACCACTGGAGCTCGAGGTGCATCACGTGCTCGACCCGATACGGCAACAGCCCGAAGATCGCCCCGGCGATCACCGCCGGCCAGAACGGCGAGGCGTCCCTCCCAGCGAGGAGGTCGCGTACCAGCAGATACATGCCCAGCGCCGACAGCCACGGCCCCAGCAGGAGGACGACGTTGGACACGGGCAGGATGGGCGCGCCCGCAGCCAGCGCCGGGAGCGCGACGAGCCCCTGCAGCAGCACGGCATCGGAGTACGCCAGGACGCGCTGTGCGGGATGGAAGATCGGCGGGTCGAACAGCCTGGCCGGATCGGTGGTCAGCGCCTCGGTGATCCACGACAGGCGCCACATGTTGAAGAGCGTGTCGTGATGCCCGTGCGCATGCGTCAACCACTGGACGGGCTGGGGCCAGAACACCACGACCGTGAGGGCCGCGAAGATCAGCCCGGCCGCCAGCCATTCGAGTCGTGGGGATCCCTCCAGGCCCTTGCGCGGCGCACTCACGCGAGCAGGGTACTATCTCGCCCATGTCGAGCACGCGCCGGGAGTTCCTGCAGCAGTCGCTCGTGGCCCCCGCGGTCACGGCGGGCATGGTCACGCAGCCGGTCGGCCTGCCGCGCGCCCCCACCGGCGGGGCCATTCGCAAGCCACGTCGACTCACCCCCGGCAGCGTCGTCGGCGTCGTCGATCCGGCCTCGGCGACGTGGGACCCGGTGGACGTGGACATCGTCGTGGAGTCGCTGGCGGCGCTGGGGCTGAAGGCGAAGCTCGGTGCGCATCTGCTCGATCGGCGAGGCTATCTGGCCGGCCGTGACGAGGACCGGGCCGCCGACGTCATGGCGATGTTCACCGACCCCGAGGTCGACGCCGTGCACGCGCTGCGCGGCGGCTGGGGCTGCGCACGGCTGCTCCCGCTGCTCGACTTCGAGGCCATCGCCCGTCATCCGAAGATCCTGCTCGGGTACAGCGACATCACGGCCCTGCTCCTGCCGGTGTTCGCGCGCGGCGGGTTCGTGACGTTCCACGGCATGAACGGGGCCTCGGAGTGGAACCGGTTCAACGTGGACTGGTTCCGCCGCGTCCTCATGCAGGGCGAGGCCGTGACGATGACCAACCCGCTGCAGGCCGGCGATCAGTTGGTGCCGACCGAGAACCGGATCCGGACGATCACGCCGGGCCGCGCGCGCGGTCGTCTGCTCGGCGGCAACCTGACGGTGCTGACGACGATCGTCGGATCGGGACTGCTGCCGGACTTCACCGATGCGATTCTGTTCGTGGAAGACGTGCAGGAGGCGCCGTACCGGATCGACCGGATGTTCATGCAGCTGAAGCTGGCCGGCATCCTCGATCAGGTGAAGGGCGTCATCTTCGGCCGCTGCACCAAGTGCACGCCGGGCGAGGGCAGCTACGGGTCGCTCACCATCGGGGACGTGCTCGACGACTACCTGAAGCCCCTGAAAGTGCCGGCCTGGGAAGGCGCGCAGATCGGCCACATCGACCGGCAGTTCATCATGCCGATTGGCGTGCCGGCCGAGATCGACGCCACGACGGGCACGATCCGGCTGCTCGAGCCGGCGGTCGCGTAGCGAGTCGCAGGGTGCCGCAGGCGTCGACCTTCAGCCCCAGGGTTCGTAGGCGTCGACCTTCAGGTCGGCGCATCAGCCTTCGGCGTGCTTCGTGAGAAGCGCCCGGACCTGCTCGCCGAGATGCATCGGATCGAACGGCTTGGCGATGACGCCGTGCGCGCCGGCCGCGAGGGCTTCCTCTTCGGCCCCCTCGTGGGAGGCGGCCGTGAGGAAGAGGATGGGCACCCTGGTCCAGGCCGGGTCGGCCAGCAACTGACGACAGACGTCGATGCCCTCGAGGCCCGGCATGTTCCAGTCGAGGATGAGCGCGTCGAAGGCCGTCTCGCGGGCCGCCGCCAACGCAGCGACGCCGTCCTCGACCACCGCCACCTCGAACCCGGCGCGGCGCAGCCCGAGCCGCGCCACCATCAGGATCGACTCGTCGTCGTCGGCCAGGAGCAGGTGCATGAGCAATTGAGGCTCATTTCACTGACATTCACAATGCAAAATGCAGCGCGGGGCGAGGCGCTGGGTAGGGCCGGCTCTCCGAGCCGGCCGTCATCGTCAGACCACCGCTACCGTCACGCACCTTGCGACCACGAGGGACACGATCACGACGGCCCGTTCGGAGAACGGGCCCTACCCACTGACGCTGGCCCCGCGAGCGCTCTACCCGGAGATGGCGGAGTTGGCCCCGCGCGTCATTTTGAATCTTGAATTTCGAATTGCTCAGTAGACCTTCAAATACCGCTGAATCTCCCAGGCGCTGACCTGCTGCAGGTACTCGAACCACTCGCGGCGCTTGGCTTCGATGAAGTGCTCGAAGATGTGGTCGCCCATGGTGTCGCGCATCAGCGCGCTGCGCTCGAGCTGATCGAGGGCGGCGTCGAGGTTGTGCGGCAGCTCGTCGATGCGCAGCGACCGGCGCTCGCGCTGCGACATCTTGAAGATGTTCTTGCTGACGGGCGCGCCCGGATCCAGATCGTTGTCGATGCCATCGAGGCCAGCCCGCAGCATCGCGGCAAAGGCGAGATAGGGATTGCAGGAGGGGTCCGGCATGCGGAGCTCGATCCGCGTCGCCGCGCCGCGCGGCGCCGGGATGCGGATGAGCGGACTGCGGTTGCGCTCCGACCAGGCGATGTGGGTGGGCGCTTCGTAGCCCGGCACGAGCCGCTTGTACGAGTTGACCAGGGGATTGGTGATCGCGCAGAACGCCTCGGCATGCTGCAACAGGCCGCCGATGTAGTTCATGCACGTGCGGCTGAGCTCGAACGGGCCATCGGGATCGTGAAAGGCATTGACGCCGTCGCGCGCCAGCGACTGATGCGTGTGCATGCCCGACCCGTTGACGCCGAAGACGGGCTTGGGCATGAACGTCGCGTGCACGCCGTTGCGGCGCGCCACGTTCTTGACCACGAACCGGAAGGTGCTGACGTTGTCGGCCGCGGTCAGCACATCGTCGTGCCGGAAGTCGATCTCGTGCTGGCCCCAGGCGGCCTCATGGTGCGAGGCCTCGACCTCGAATCCCATCTGTTCGAGCATCAGCACGATCTGGCGACGGACGTCCTCGCCCTGGTCGACGGGCGTGAGGTCGAAGTACCCGGCCGCATCGTGCGTCTCGGTGGTGGGCTCGTCGTCGCGCGTCTGGAAGAGGAAGAACTCGGCCTCGGGCCCCGCGCTCATCGTGAATCCACGGGCACGAGCCTGCTCGATGGCGCGCTTGAGGGTCTGCCGCGGACACCCGGCAAAGCCGGTCCCGTCGGGGTTGGTGATGTCGCAGATGAGCCGGGCCACCTTCTCGCCCGACGGGTCGGTCCACGGGAAGATGCGGAACGTGGAGAGATCGGGCGTGAGGAACATGTCCGACTCCTCGATGCGCACGAAGCCCTCGATGGACGAGCCGTCGAACATCACCTTGCCGTCGAGGGCGGCCGCGAACTGCCGGTCGGGGACCTCGACGTTCTTGATCACCCCGAGGATGTCGGTGAACTGCAGTCTCAGGAACTTGACGCCGGCCGCCTCGGCCTCGGCCAGGATTTGCTGCTTCCTGGACGCCTGGGCCGGGTCCTGCACTTGTTGACTCAAAGTGTTCTCCCTGACGTGTCGCCTGCGTACTCCGGACCTGTCCGGAGTCTGTCACAAGTGTAATCCGCAGCGCGTCAACCTTCCGGAACCCGCTCCCGTCTCACGTCGCACAGACGGACCACTCGGCGAGCGGTCCCTCCCAAGGAGAGTTCGACATGCAGACCCGATTCTGGCTGGCCAGCGCCGCCACCGTCGCCCTCGCGGCGACTGGCGCCCTCGTCGCGGGCACCATCTCCCTCCACGGCCAGGCCCCGCAGGCCACGGCCCCCCAGCGCTCCGGCCCACCGCCCGAGTCCGACGCCCTGCTCGACCACGAGGCGCTCGCCAGAGAGATCCGCGAGGCCGTGCAGACGGCGCAGGACGCGGTCAAGGACATCGACGTCGAGGTGCTCGTCGCCGACGCGATGCAGGGCGTGCCCGACCTGGCGCTGCTCGGTGGCCAGCCCCGCCTCGGGGTGCAGACGCGGGACGTGACCGCCGACGAGGCCAAGGCCGCGGGGCTGACCGGCATCACCGGCGCGCGCGTCCTCGAGGCCCCGGCCGCGTCGGCCGCGGGCAAGGCCGGGCTGCAGTCCGGGGACATCATCGTGACCGTGGACGGCGAGACGATCCGCAGCGCGCGACAGCTCGCGCGGGTGGTCGCCGAGTCCCCCGAGGGACGCCCGCTGACGCTCGGCTACGTCCGCGGCACCTCGACGCAGACCGTCACCGTGACGCCCGAGCTGCGGACGGCACGTGCGCTGCCCCGCCCCGAGCCCCGGGCGTTCTCCTTCCGGTCCGGGCCCGACGTCCGGTGGCGCGGCGGGCGCGGTCGGCTCGGCATCATGGTGCAGCCGCTGACCGATCAGCTCGCCTCGTTCTTCGGAGCGAAGACCGGCGTGCTGGTGACGCAGGTGACGCCGGCCTCCGCGGCGGCCACGGCCGGCATCACGGCCGGAGACGTGATCACCGAGGTCAACGGCAAGCCCGTGGGCGACACCAGCGACATCCTCCAGCATCTCCAGGGCCTCGACGATGGCGCGGTCGTGCCGGTGACGGTGGTGCGCGACAAGCGGGCGCGCACGATGTCGGTCACATTGACGCCACCGGCGGCCACGTCCGGCAGCCGTCCGGCGGCGCGCGTGCTGCGGTTCACGGCATAGGACTCACGACGGGCGAACTTCCGTCCCCGTCCGTCCGTCTACCTTCGACATCGGTGAAGTGTCTTGTTCGAGGAGAGTGGCCGTGACGTGTTCCGTCTTGCGCGTGGGAATCGGCGCCTGTCTGCTGGCGGTGTCCACCAGCACGCACGCCGCGACACCGATGACCTTGCCCTTCGGGGACATCGGCCCGCTCGGGACCGCTGCAATCGACCTCCCCGTGCCGCCGCCACCGCCGCAGGTGGCGCGGCCGGACGTCACGCAGATGCGGCTGATCATCAAGCCGCAGCCGGTGCGCGGGTGCGACCCGGACGAGCCGCGTCGGGCGACGGATCGCCGTCAGGCCACCTCGGGGCCTGACGCGCCCGTCGCGTCGGCTAGGCCGACTCGGTGGGGATGAGCACGGCGAGCTGCGCCGCCACGATCTGCGCGAGCGCGCGGGTGGCGACGGCCGCTTCCCGGCCGTGACGAATCTCGGCCGCGAGCACGCCGACACAGCCCTGCGGCACCAGCAGGGGCACCGCAATGGCGCCCGGCGCCGTGTCCGTCGCGTCGACGAACTCGGTGACCGCCCCGCGCCATGCCGCCGTCGTCGGGTTGTCGGTCTCCCGCGTGAGGGTGGGAATCCTGCGCAGCGCTTCTTCGGGATAGCCGTACGTCAGCAACGGCTTCAGTGACTTGCCGGCCGCATCGGTCACCCACACGATCACCCCGGAGGCGTCGAGCAGGCGCGCCGCCCGGCCCAGCGCATCGCGGAGTTCGTCGGCGTCCTTGACGCGCGCCAGGTCTGTGCAGACCCGGGCCGCGGCGTCGAGCGTCTCGTCGGAGAGCCCCGCCGAGGCCGCCACGGCCACGGGGGTCGCGCGGCGTGACGCTTCCACCACGGCGGGGACCGCGGCGATGGGAGCCGGGGTGACCAGGTCGACCGCGGGCGCGGCCACCGCCACGGGGTCCAGGCGGCCCGGGCGCTCGTTCAGGTGCAGCGACCCCTCGGGGGCGTGCAGTTCGACCTCGGGGTCGTCCTTGCGGCCGGTCGGCAGGAGCAGCAACGACACGAGAATGCCGGCACCGGCCGCGGCGCCCGCGATGATGTACTGCAGTCGCCGCTCGTCGTAGCCGGTGCGGGCGGGCCCGACCAGCGCGGCGTGTGCCTGCTCGACGCTCGTGCGGATGACCCCGGCCGTCTTCAGGCCGTCCTCATAGACGGCATCGGCCGCCATCAGGTCGGTGCCGTTGACCACGAAGCTGCGGATCCGACGGTCCACACCCTCGTAGACCTTGAGCGCACGATCGGCGGCGTCGAGCGCCTCGATGGCGGCGGGCTGCTCGTTGGCCTGCGCGCGCAAGGCGGCGAGACCCTGCGTGAGACTGGCCATCGCCTCCGCGAACTTCGCTTCCCAGAAATCGAGGCCCTGGCCCTGCGCAAGATAGGCCTGCTGCGCGGTGCGGGAGTCGTCGATGGCGTGGCCGATCTGATCCCGGACCGCATCCAGCGTGTCCTGCTGGCGCACTCCGTCGAGGCGACGATTCTCGAGCGCCTGCAGCTGCCAGGCCGCCGCAGCCACGCCGACCACCAGCAGCAACACCAGCGCAATCCGGACCGCCGGGCGTGTCATGTGTGCAGGACTCCCGTGTCGCTCCGGCCAGACCACGCATTCGGATGCATTCGGTCGGTACTATAACAAGTTACCGGGGCTGGTACTCTCACCACCTTGACCGTCGACCTCATTGTCAACCCCGCGTCTGGACCTGCCGTCAGGCGCGTGCCGCGCGCCGATCGCGTCCGCTTCGTAAGCCATCTGTTGCGGACGCACGGCGCCACGACCATCCGGGCGACGGAGACGCGCGGCCAGGGCGACGGCACCCGCGCCGTTCGCGCCGCCCTGGAGGCCGGCACCGACCGTCTGGTGGTCTGGGGAGGCGACGGTACGCTGAACGAGGTCGCCGCGGGCCTGCTCGACACCGGTGTCGCCCTCGGCATCATCCCGGGAGGGTCAGGCAACGGCTTCGCGCGGGGCCTGGGCCTCCCCCTGGACGTCCAGACCGCCGTGGAGGTCGCGATGCGCGGCAAACCGCGCGACGTCGACACCGGACGCGTCGATGGGCACGCCTTCCTCAACGTCGCCGGCGTCGGCCTCGATGCTTCGGTGGCGGCGCGCTTCAACACGCGCAACCTCCGTCGCGGCCTGGTGCCCTACATCACGTCGATTCTCATGGAATGGCGCACCGCCGAGCCCCACAGGTTCAGCCTTCGCCTGGACGACGCGCTGCCCCTCGAGATGGAGGCGCATCTCGTCGTCGTCTGCAACGGCCAGCAGTACGGACATGGCGCGCGTGTCGCACCCGCCGCCGCCTTCGACGATGGCCTGCTCGACGTCGTCGCCGTGCCCCACGTGACGCTGGGACGGATGGTGCGCCATGGGTGGCGGCTCTTCAACGGCACGCTGCCGTCGGTGCCCGGCGTGTTCACTGGTCGGGCCCGTCGCGTCGCGATCTCGCAGGCGACGGCCCTCCCGATTCATCTGGATGGCGAGGTGATCGGCGCGGAGACGACGCGGACGTTCGACGTGCGTCCGCGCAGCCTCCGCGTGTCCTGTCCCTAGCGACGGCGCCGCGGCACGGCCTGCGGCTTCAGGTCGACCACGAAGCCGCCACTGTTGTCCCCCACCTCGTCGTCATTGACCCCGAGGAAGAGTTCGCCGGTGGCCGGCATCGGGACGACGACCTGGTTGCCGATCCCGAACGGCGCGCCGTTGCCGATGCGGCCGATCAACGCGCCGGCGAGGGCACTCGGCAAGGGCGCGCGATCGGCGGCCCGACGGTTGTTGGCCGCGCCCGCGGCCGAGGCGCGGTCGTCACCAGCCGTGCTCAGCTGCACCTCACCCTGCACCGAGAAGATGACTGTCTGGCCCTCGGTCACGCGGATGCCCGTCGACGTCCACGGCTGATTAGCCGCCACGCGGACGCCCGAAGCGGAGGCGGGCATGGTCAGGCCGGTGGTGGCCGCACCGGCGGCCGCACCGGCGGCCGGGGTCGACCCGCCCGGGTACTGACCGAGGTAGACGCGTCCGATCTGCTCGGCCGCGACCCGACGCTCTTCCCCGGCGCTTGTCCTGAAGACGTACACCCGACGGTCGTCCGGCCGGTTCGAGCCGACGCCGCCTTCGATGTCGACCAGTCGCCCCTGGATCAGCTGGCTGTTCCGCATGACCAGCACGTGGTCGGCGCCTCGCGCGGGGCCGGTCTCGGTGTCAGGCAGGCCCTGCGCGCCACCGACGTAGTCGATGAGCGCGACCTGGCCGACCGGAAGTTTGCGCTGGTCGTTCTGGCTGACGCGGACGAAGAGCGTGCCGCTCTCGAGATCTTCGAGGCGACCGCTGACCCGTTCCCCGGATCGCAGCATCACCGTGACATCGTCGGATCCCTGGGCGAGGGCTGGGCTGGCGCCCAGCCCGAGTGTCGCGAATGCCAGCGCGGCCGTGGCCAGGTGGTCGAGACGGAAGTAGGTGCTCACGTGTCCTCCTCTGCGGTCGTTCATGCGAGAAGGAACTGCAAGCACGGGGCCAAGAGGGGCCGACCCCGGCCCCTCCCCCGTCAGTCGACCTTGCGGAGCGGGATCACGTCGCCGGCAGGCTTCGGCTTCAGCATGTCGGCGAACTTCACCGGCGGCAGGTCCTGGAACAGCGTGTCCCACTTGACCCGCTCGGACGCGTTGCTCGACTGCAGCCAGTGCGACGCGTGGCGCGCGTCCCCGAACGTGGCGTCGGCGATGCCGGCGACACCGGCCTCGCCGGGCAGCGTCTCGGCAATGGCGGCCCGCACCGCGGCACCGGAGGCATAGCCGAGGTCGCGTCCGGTGGCCTTGGCCACCTTCAGGACGATGGCCGTGTCGTCGAGCGCTTCCCCGGGGGCCGGGAAGGCACGCGAGGCGAACTGCAGGCGGCCCTGGTGGTTGGTGTACGAGGCGTCCTTCTCGATGAAGGCCGCGCCCGGAAGCACGATGTCGGCGGCAGCCGCGAGGTCGGTCATCAGCACGCCCTGAACGATGAGCGTGCCGATCTGTCCGGCCTTCCTGGCCGCGATGATCCAGCTCGTGTCGCCGAGCGAACCCGCGGGCCCCGGGTCGAACACGTACAGGACCTTGACGCTGGCGCTCACGGCCTGCTGCAGCCCGGCCAGCGTCGGCGCGCCCTCGACTTCACCCACTAGCCCGAGCATCTTCGCGCCCGCGACGTTGGGGGCATCCACCGGCGGCACCACGAACTTCGTGTTGGCCGGCTGGGCCTTGGCCGAGACGGTCCAGGCGACGTCGAACGCGTGCTGCGCCTTGTCGCCGAGCAGGGCCTGGCCGAGCTTGGCGAAGACGAAGAGCTCCTCGTGACTCGCGTGGGCGGAGAGCAGGAAGCGCACCTGATCGCCGGCGCCGTTGAGCACGTCGCGCAGGCGGTCGAGGGCCTGGTTCCAGCTGGCGGCCTGCTGCCCCTGCCCGTCGGACACGATCGGGCGCGTCAGCCGCTGATCGCTCTCGATCCAGTGGTAAGTGAAGCGGCCGATGTCGCACATCCAGAACTGGTTGACGTCGGCGTTGAGGCGGGGCGTGAAGCGCACCAGTTGCGCCCCCTTGGCCCACTCGGGCTTGGCGCGCAGCCACGCCGTCGTGTTGCAGCCCTTCTCGCACTGCGTGCAGATGGTGTCGACCGCGCTCGGGTTGTCCCAGGGTCGCGACTTGAAGCGGTAGTCGCGGGTCGTGATGGCGCCCACCGGGCACACGTCCATCAGGTTGCCCGAGAGGATCGAGTGGATGCCCTTCTCCTCGAAGGTCGCGATCTCGCTCGAGTTGCCGCGGGTGAGCACGCCGATCTGGGCATCGCCATCGATCTCGCGCATGAACCGGATGCAGCGCGTGCACATGATGCAGCGGTTCCGGTTGAGCATGAGCGTGGGCCCGAAGTCGACGTCGGCCTTGACGCCCTCGCCGTCGAACACGCGGCGCGGGAACTCGTTGCGGCTGGCGTCGGGACCGAAGCTGTACGAGAAGTCCTGCAGCGGGCACTCGCCGCCCTTGTCGCACACCGGGCAGTCCAGTGGATGGTTCAGCAGCAGGAACTCGAACACGCCGGCGCGCGCCTTGACGACGTCGGGCGTGCCCGTGTGCACCACCATGCCGTCGCTCGCGGTAATCGAGCACGACACCTGCAGCTTCGGCATCTTCTCGATCTTGACGAGACATACGCGACAGTTGCCATCGACCCCGAGTCCGGGGTGATAGCAGTAGTACGGCACGTTGATCCCGCTCTCGATCGCGGCCTGCAGCACGGTGGTGCCCTTGGCAACACTGATTTGGCGGCCGTCGATGGTGAGGGTGACTGTATCCATATGCTCAGGAATCTCGCGAGAAAATGAGGTGACCCGCAACCGCGGATCATAGCAGAGCGGCGCGGCGACCCTAGCGGCGCGAGCGGTCGATTTTCACGAGGGCCCCGAAATCCTCGTTGAAGCGGACGTCCCGGACCCGCCCGGTCACCGGCACCTGCACCTCGGTGACGGCATCCCTGGCCACGACGAGCACCTGCTCCGTGCGGCCGTCCACGTAGACGACCGTGGCCGTCAGCGGGATGTCGTGGACGCGCACACCCTGCTCCAGGATGAGACGCAGGAGCCCCCCACCGGGTGCCTGGCCATCGGCGCCGGCCGTCGCGGCGTCCTCCTGCACCCAGTGGGGCCGGACGACGGGGATGTCCGAGCCATACACCCATCGCTCGAAGAAACGCTCGAGGGACGTCCCGGACTCAGTTTCCATCGCCGCCCTGACATCGTCGGTCCCCACCCGGCGGAAGCGGCTCTGCCCGTAGAACCGCTGCAGGCCGCGCGAGAAGGCCACGGGGCCGATGAGGCGCCGCAGCATGTGCAGCACCAGGGCGCTCTTGTTGTAGACCGTGGATCGGAAGACGCGGCTGTCCCCCTTCATGTGTCCCAGGCGATAGCCGAGCCAGATGGGGCCCTGGTCGCTCACGTCCACGGCCGAGCGGTACATCTGGCGGAAGACGCCGTCGACGGCATCCGGTGGCCGCGTCTCCTGCGCGTACAGCAACGCAAAATATTGTGCGAAGCCCTCGCTGATCCACTGCTCGTGGTAGTTCTCGCCGGCAACAGCCTGTCCCCAGAACTGGTGCGCGAGTTCGTGGGCCAGGAAGAACTGCGGGAAGCCCTCGAACGCGACCGGGTCGCGCGTCCACGTGAAGGGCGTGCCGGGCAGGGGTTGGTGGAGGATCGCGAAGTAGCCGGGGCTGTGTCCGCCGGGCACCACGTCCTCGGCCAGCGCGAGCCTGAACGACGGGAACGGCAGGTCGTCCACGAGGTCCCCGTAGAACCGGAGCATGTCGGTGGTGGTGTCGAGCAGGTCCCTGGCGCGGCCGGTCTGCCTGGGCTGGCTCCACATCTCCACCGTGGCGGAGTCGTAGAAGACGCCAGGCCCCGCACGCGACAGTCGCGGTTCCGCCTCGGCGGTCCCCCCGCTCGCCGCCGGGGCCACCTCGCGCGACACCGTCGCCGTCACCACCTGCACGAACCGGCTGACGGCGATCGACAGGTAGCGCACCGGCTGCAGGGCGCGAAAGACGAAGGCGCGGCGCGTCCGGGCGTCGGGCGGCGGTCCCGTCACCGGAGTCGGGGGGTCCGGGATGCCGCTGCCGAGCACCGCGAAGTCCGGCGGCACGGTCACCCGGATGCGCGCCGTGGCGAACGCCGGCACGCTGCTCTGCGGGTACCAGTAGGACCGGAAGCTGTAGACGAAGCGCGGCTCGGGCTCGAGCGCCAGTTCCGACACCAGGTTCTGCCCGAGGGCGACGGCCTCGCGCTCGGGTGGGATCGGCGGCAGGCGTCCGCCGTACGCCACGCGGAGCCGCAGCGTCTGACCCCGCCGCAACGTATCGGGCAGGTTCACCACGATGCTGTTCTGGCCGCGGACGCGCAGTGCGAGCAGGCGGCCGAACTCGTCGGAGGTGACCGCACGCAGCGTCAGCGGCTCGGCCAGCCGCAGCGTGAGGGTCTGCACGGCCGCCCCCGTGATGCGGAGGTCGAGATCGGCGCGGCCCTCCAGCCACACGCGGTTCGGATCGAAGGCCACGTCCACGCTGTAGTGATCGATGTGGTACTCGAGGCGCTCCTCCTCGTTGTACCGGCGCGTGCCGCGCAACTCGAGGTTCCGGGCCGACGTGTAGACCGACAGGTTCTTGCGCCGCTTGCGGTCGAACAGCGAGATGTCCTCCGACTCCGCGCCGCTGCGCGCATACGAGAGCTGCCCGTAGCGGGCCAGATCCATGTCGACCAGCAGGTCGCCGATCGGAGGCACCAGGTTCCAGTTGTCGCGGCTGAGATCGCTGAGGTCGAGGCTGTAGGACTGCGTGACCTGCTCGGCGAACAGCTTGCGGGCGCGGTCGAACATCCCGCGATCGGTGGGGGCCGGGCTCAGGGCCTGCAACGCGAGGCGTTGCGCGGCGTCGGCGGGATTGACCCGGAGAAACAGCCGCGACACCTTCGTCCGCAGCACGTCGTCTCCCGTCACCAGACGCAGTTGCCCCTTCTCCATCTCGGGTTGCGGTGAGAACACCACATCGCCGTCGCCAATCACCACGAGCGCGGTGAGCAGGCCCCGGATCTCGGCGGCGTAGGCCACACCCGAGGGGATGGTGATCTGCAGGTCCTCGGCGGTGATCCGCAGATCGCGGACGGCGTACTGGCGTTCGGCCAGGCTGAGGCGCACCAGGCCGTCGACGATGCTGAGCCGGGCCGCGGCGCGGATCAGCGCCGGCGCCTCAGGGGTCGCGCCAGGCTCGAGGTCGAAGCGCCAGGTCGAGAGGTGCGCCATCGCGGCGGTCTCGACGAGGACGTCCGCGATGACGCGCGTGGCGCCATCGGGCAGGTCCTGGCGATCGCGTTCGCGGACCACGGCGCGCGTGGTGCGCTCACTCGCCGACTCCCCGGCCACGGCGTCGAGCTGCGCGCGGTCGGCCCCCTCGGCAAACAGGGGGGCGAGCGCCGACGCATCGCCGCCGGCAGACAACACCTGCTCCATGCGCACGAGCAGCGCGTCGACGGGGCCGACCGATTGCGCCGCAGCGGGGTCCGCCCACCACAGCGCGACGACGATGAGAACCCCCGCGCAAGCTCGCATGGCGACGGGGCCGGCCCCGGGGGGACGCGGCGTGAGTGACCGTGGGTCGATCATAGACCTGAAAAGAACCGGGAGTCGGGAGTCGGGAGTCGGGAGTCGAGAGTCGGGAACCGGGAACCGGGAACCGGGAACCGACAGCCGGGCACCCGGCGCCGCCCGTCCCGCGTGCCGACTTACCCGATCGGGAGCGGCGGGGGCGGCGGGACGTCGGGCACGCGGCGGCAGACCAGCACCGTGAGGTCGTCGAACAGGGTCGTGTCGTCGGTGTGGGTCTTGACCGCGTCGATGACGACACGGGCGATGTCGCCGGCGCGCATGCCGTCCATCTGGTCGGCGAGCACCCGGAGGCCATCCTCCTCGAAGGACGCGCCGTTGGGGGACTCGGCCTCGGTGATGCCGTCGCTGTACGCCAGGAGGACGTCGCCGGCCGACAGCGTGACCGTGGCTTCGTCGTAGGACGCCTTGCGCGACAGCCCCAGCGCCATGCCGGTGGGCGCCAGCCATTCGAGCCGCCCCGAGGCGCGCCGCACCATCGGCGGGTTCTGGCCGGCGTTGACATAGCGGACCTCGCCCGTGCGCGGGTCGAACAGGCCGATGAAGGCGGTGATGAACCGCGATCGGGGCGAGTGGCGCATCAGCTGCTCGTTGAGGCGCAGGGCCAGACCAGCCGGCGGCAGCGCTTCGTCGAGCAGGGTGCGGGTCATGGCCAGGAACAGGGCCATCAGCAGGGCCGCCGGGGTGCCCTTGCCGGCGACGTCGCCCAGGATGACCAGGACGTGACCGTCGGCGCGCGGCAGGATGTCGTAGAAGTCGCCGCCGACGGTGTTGGCCGGCTGCGTCTCGCCATGGGCTTCGACCGTGCCGACCATCAGCGTGCCGGCCGGGAGCATCGCGCGCTGGATGTCGCGGGCCACGTTCAGCTCGTGCTTCAGCGTGAGGCGGTCGGCCACCTCGAGCAGCAGGATGAGGTGGATCAGGCCGAAGGCGAGCAGGAGCTTGACGAGGCCGTTGTCCCAGAGCGGCTCGCCGGGATCGGGCGAGAGTCCGTCGACGAGACCGAACACGAAGAGCACGATCGCACCGGCGTAGAGCATGCGCCGCGCCGCGGTGAGCCGCATCGCGAAGGCCAGGAAGAACTGCCGGGCGTTGCGGAACGGATGGCGCAGCAGTTCCTTCTGGGTGGCCTCGGCCTGGCTGGTGCCCTGGGTGAAGAACGAGACCATGTCGCGGGTCTCGCGCGTGAAGACGCGCTGCAGGTCGCGCGCGGTCAGGTCGCGGGTGTAGTCGTCGATGAAGGCGCGGGCACGGTCGGCGATCGGGCGCGTGCGCCTGCTCATCGGTCGACGCTCCCGCCGGCGCCCCGTGCGGTCGCGTGCGTGCCGACGTTGGGGTGAGGAGAGGACGACGCGACGCCCATGCGCACGACACTCCGGATGGCGGCCCTGGCCCTGGCGGCCCTGCTGGCAGGCTGCGGGGCCACGATCGACCGGATCACGGGCGAAGGGGACGCCGATCGCATCCGGCGGGTCGGACAGCGCGGCGAAGCGGTGGTGCTGGACATCTCGGACACCGGCGTGACCCTCAACGACGACCCGGTGGTCGTCCTCCACCTCGAGGTGCGTCGCGGCGATGGCACCACCTACACGGCCACGGCCCGCGCCCTGATCTCGCGGCTCGACATTCCCCAGGTGCAACCGGGGGCGACCCTGGCCGTCGCCATCGACCCCGCCGACCCCGCGAAGGTGGCCCTGTCAGGCCGCCCCGGCCGACGCTAGACGATCCCCATCTCCCGCCCGACTTTTCCAAATACGTCGAGGGCGAACTGGAGTTCCTCTCGGGTGTGCGCCGCCGAGACGATGGTGCGCACGCGCGCCTTGTCGCGGGCCACGGTGGGGAAGGCGATGCCCATCGCGAACACGCCCTCCTTGAAGAGGCGGTCGGAGAACGCCATCGCCCTGGCCCCTTCGCCCACCATCACCGGCGTGATCGGGCTCTCGCTGATCCCGGTGTCGAAGCCGAGGCCCTGCAGGCCGGCCTTGAAGAAGCGGGTGTTGTCCCACAGTTGCTCGATCAACTGGGGTTCCTCGAGCAGCAGATCGAGCGCCGCCAGGCAGCTGGCGGTGACCGAGGGCGGGTGCGAGGTCGAGAACAGGAACGGCCGGGCGCGGTGGTACAGGAACTCGATCAGGTTGCGGTTGCCGGCGACGTAGCCGCCCAGCGACCCGAACGCCTTCGACAGCGTGCCGACCTGCACGTCGACGCGCCCGTGCATTCCGAAGTGGTCGACCGTGCCACGCCCGTTGCGGCCGAACACGCCGCTGGCATGCGCATCGTCCACCATCATGATGGCGCCGTAGGCCTCGGCGGCGTCGCACAGGGCCGGCAGGGGACCGAGGTCGCCGTCCATGCTGAAGACGCCATCGGTAATCAGGAGCTTTCGCTGCGAGGACGGCAGTTCGCTGAGGATGCGGCGCGCGGCGTCGGCATCCCCGTGCGGGAAGACCTTGATGGTGGCGCGACTGAGACGGGCGCCGTCGATGATGCTGGCGTGGTTCAGCTCGTCGGAGACGATCGCATCCTCGCGGGTGAGGATCGACGAGACGGTGCCGGCGTTGGACGTGAAGCCGCTCTGGAAGACGACCACGGCCTCGGTGTGCTTGAACTCCGCCAGGCGACGCTCGAGCTCGAGGTGCATCGCCATCGTCCCCGAGATGCTGCGGACGGCCCCGGACCCGACGCCGAACTGCTCGATGGCCTCGATGGCCTTCTGCTTGAGTTTCGGATGGGTGGTGAGCCCGAGGTAGTTGTTCGAGGAGAGGTTGACGACGGAGGTGCCGTCGTAGACCGAGGTCGCCCTGGCCTCCCCTTCGAGCACGCGGAGGGAGCGATAGAGTCCCTGCGCCTTCAGGTCGTCGAGTTGGTCGCCGAGATACGCGAGCGGATCGGTACGCATGCCGCTGGCCAGTGTACCAACAGGCTCAGGGCGAGGGCTCAGGGCTCAGGCGGGCTACGGGCGGAGGGCCGTGAGCACCCAGACCCAGGGAAGCAGGGCGGCGCAGACGTAGAAGGCCGTGAGGATCGCCACGATGCGGTGGACCTGCGTCAGGTGGAGGAACATGCCGCAGCCGGCGGCCGCCAGCTTGGCCGAGGCAAGCGCCGGCCCCTCGCCCATCGACCACATCAGCGAGGCGATGAGGGGGTTGGCCTCGATGCCGCGGCCGTGCGCGGCGACGCCCCAGTAGGTGAAGGCGGCGTCCAGGGCCTGCACGACGAAGAAGGCGAGGATGGCGAGCTCGCCCTTCGTCAGATCACGCGTCCAGAACCTGCGCAGCAGTATGGCCATGGCGTTCTGGGCCCTGCGGGACCCACCTTGGTCAGTACAAGTCTGGTGCCGTCACCACGAGGCCGGAAACCGGGGCAATCACGCCTCGAGGGAGTCGCGGTGTGCGGTGACCGCACCCGCACACTGGCGCTCAGTGTGCCATGACCGCACAGGACGCGCCAGGAGGGAGTGGAACGCGCGGGGGGGAAACGAGAAAGGGCGCCGCGGCGGTCTGCATGTCGGCTGCGGCCACGGTGGTCTGACGGGCGGCCCGGCTCAGCTGTCGGATAGACACAATTCAGACTTCAAGATTCAAGATGTCGCGCGCAGCTGACATCGCCAGGCTCCGCGGGGGCACAGACACCAGTCGTGGTGCGGCAACGCACTCGCAGAACGACCTGAGAGCCGTATGGTTCGGCAGAGCCGACCGTGTCGGCCCCGCGCTTCATTCTGAATTCTGAATTCTGAATTGCTCAGATGCCGTGATCGACGGCGTAGCGCACCAGGTCGGCGGTCGTGCGGAGATTCAGCTTGCGGAGCAGTCGGGCCCGGTAGGTGCTGACGGTCTTGACGCTGAGGGCGAGGTCGTCGGCCGCCTGGGTCACGGTGTGGCCGCCGGCGAGCAGACGGAAGACGGCCATCTCGCGGTCGGAGAGTTGCTCGTGCGGATTGGGCGTCATCGCGCCGCCGACCAGCGCGGCCAGGCGCTCGGCCAGCGCGGTGGTGACGTAGCGGCGGCCCGCCATCACGGTGCGCACGGCCTGGACCAGTTCGCCGGCCGCGCTCTCCTTGGTGAGATAGCCGTGGGCGCCGGCCTTCAGCGCTCGCATGGCGAAGACGTCCTCGCCGTACATGCTGAGGATCAGCACGGGCAGGGCCGGCCGCACGCGCTTGAGTTCACGCAGCACGTCGAGGCCGCCCCGGCCGGGCATCGCGAGGTCGAGCACGGCGACGTCGACCTCGGTGCGCTGCCCGGCGTCGAGGGCCTGGGCTGAATCCCCGGCCTCGGCCACGACCTGCATGTCGACCTCACGAGAGACGATCTGCACCAGACCGTGCCGCACGATCGGATGGTCGTCGGCAATCAGCAGGCGGATCATCGCGCCTCCCGGCGGGTGACGGGCCAGGGCACGCGCACGTCGAGGCGCGCGCCCTTGACGGCGGGGCGGTCCGAGAGCGTGACCCGGCCTCCGAAGTCGACGAGGCGCTCCCGCATGCCGAGCAGCCCCAGGCCGACCGGTCGAGCACTCGTCTCCACCACCCCCCGGCCATCGTCTTCCACCACCAGCGCGAGGGTGTCGTCGTCCAACTGCAGCGAGACGATGGCGGTGCGGGCCTCGGCGTGACGCGCGATGTTGGTCAGTGCCTCCTGAAGGACGCGGAACAACGGAAGTTCGACTTCGCGGGGGATCGCCAGCCCGCTGTCGACATCGACGTGGCAGACCAGACCGGAACGGGCGCCGAACTCCTGCACCTGCCACTCGACGGCGGCGGCGAGGCCGAGGTGATCCAGCACGGCGGGGTGCAGTTCAGACGCCAGGCGGCGCGACCCCTTGATGGCGTCCTGCACCAGGGCCGCCAGCGACTGGCACTCCTTGCGGGCGACCGCGAGGGTGGCCGGCCCCGGCCGGTCGAGGTCCTGGTAGAGCCGGTCGAGGCCGAGGCTCAGCGCGGTCAGGGACTGCCCGAGCCGGTCGTGGACTTCGCGGGCGATGCTGGCGCGCTCGGTCTCGCGGGTTTCCTGCAGCTTGGCCGAGAGCGCTCGGAGCTCGCTGCGCGAGTGTTCGAGTTCTCTGGTGTACTCCGCGACCAGCACGTCGGCCCGGACGCGCTCGGAGACGTCACGGAGGATGACCGTCAGCGTACGTCCCTCCGGCGCCCGCACCTGCGAGATGGAGGCTTCGATCGGAAACTCGGTGCCATCGGCGCGCAGGGCCATCAGCGTCCGCAGGGCCCCCATGGTCCGGCGCGTGACGTTGGTCTCGGCAAAGGCCGTGACGTGCTGATGGTGCGACGCCCGGAAGCGATCGGGCAGGAAGCGGTCCAGCGTGTGTCCGAGGGCATCGGCCGCCGGGACCCCGAACATGCGTTCGGCCGCGGGATTGAACAGCACGACGCGTTGATCGTGATCGATGGTGATGATCGCGTCCATGGCGGACTCGACGATCGCGGCGATGTGCGTGGCATCCGGCCTGACATCCGGGCCGTGCCCTGGCGGCAGCATGGCGGGAGCATAAACGTCTGCTGCCGTTCACTCAAGGCGGAAGACGCCAGATCTCGGTGGCGCCGACCGTCGAGAGGGGCGAGGCCCCGGCTCGCTGGAGCCACGTGCGCAGTGCCGCCGCGGGTGCGGGCGAGGGCCACGCGCCCGCATGCACGAGGACGTGCGTCGCGCCGTGCGCACGGATTGTCGCCAGCACCGCTGCCTGTTCGGCCTCATCGAGGGTGCCGGCCGCGAGGGCGTCCGGAAAGGGCGCGAGACGCTGGACGAGGGCGAGGAACGCCGGCGGCGCATCGCCGCTGAAGCCGTTGAGGCGCGCGCGCCAATGCCCGATCGACAGGTACTGCCACCACACCTCGTAGGGCAGCGCGCCGAGCGGCAGGTCGAGGATGACGGCCTCGGGTGGCAAGGCGGCCAGGGCCCTGGCCAGCGGATGATCGGCGGGTCGGGGAGGCAGCGGCTCGGTGAGTGGGCGGAGGGGCGCCGGGTCGATGCGCAGGTTGACCGGGACCGGCGCCGGCCAGCTCTCTGCGACGAATGCCACGGCGAGCACGCCGGTGACGAGCGTGCCCTGGCGTCGGCGCAGCAGCGACGCGGCGGCCAACCCGCCGAGCACACTCAGGGCGAGCGCCGTGACCATGGCGATGCGGGGTGGCACACGCAGGGCGTCGCCGCCGGGCACGAGGTCGTAGATCACCGCGTACAGCGACGGCCAGGTACGGGCGGTGCGCCCGCCGATGTGCACCACGGGGCCGAACGAGAGCCACACCGTGACCGCGGCGAGCCCCACCCACAGCACGACGGGCCGCTGGGGGTCGTCGCGCAGCAGGCGGCGTGCGCGCGGCGAGGTGGCCAGCAGGCCCACCAGGGCGATCGCGAGCCCGGTCAGCAGGCGCCTCCCATCGGTGATGCTGAGGGTCAGGGGCCCGAGGTGCAGGCGCTGGAGGCCCGCGAACAGCGCGAGCCCGATGGCCACGACGTGGCCGATGGCGGCAAGCGCCAGGATCGTCGCGAGCCAGGACCGGACCCCGGGTCGCGTCGGCTGACCGCCAGGCCAGCGCTCCGCCCAGGCGAACCCCACGGCGACCAGCGCGAGCAGCAGCGGGATCAGGCCCGGGAACAGGTCCCCCTCGGGACGCACGAAGGTCTGCAGATGACTGCCCCACAGCCGCAGCTGGTCGTTGGCGGTCAGCCAGGCCCAGGTGTCGGCGCTGTACTGCACCACGGCCGCCATGGGCCGCGCCGGCTGGCCCAGGCGGCGCAGCTGCAGATACGGCACGAGGAAGGGCGCCGTGATGACGATGCCGATGGCGGCGGCGATGACCGGCCCGAGCCAGGCGCGACGGTCACGCAGCCGGCCGCGCAGGGCGATCTGGGCGAGGACGTAGGGCGGCAGCCAGAGGGCGGCGTAGATGAGGAAGTAGCCGTTCGAGAGGTTCTGCAGGGCAAGGGCGCCCCCGGCGAGCCAGGCGTGGCGCAGCCGTCCGTCCTGCCACCAGGCATGCAGGCCCCAGAGGACGAACGGGAACCACTGCGAGGACAGCACCTGCAGGTGCGGCCCCTGATTGACGCGATACAGGGCGAAGCCGTAGAGGAGTCCGGCCACGAACCCGGCCGTCCCGTTGCGGGTGAGGCTGCGCACCAGCAGGAAGGCGCCCAGCGCCGACACCACGAAGGAGGACAGGAACAGCAGGTTGTAGGTCAGCAGGATGTTGCCCGTCGCGGCGTAGACGGGGGCCCCCTGCAGGGCCTGGGCGACGAGGAGTTCCGACTGCCCGAGACCGTACGGCGCCGGATGGAAGATGTTGGGATGCCACCAGTCGGCGAAGGCCCCGAGGTCGCCATGCAGGACCCGACCGGCCTGATGGAAGTGCCAGGCAAGGATCCAGCAGTTGAGGAGCGAGTCGCCGAGATCCCAGGGCAGGTCGGTGGTGAGACCGGCGGAGAGCGGCCAGGTCCAGGCGATCGCGAGCAGGGTGTAGACCGCGGCGGCGGCGGGGCCCGACACGCGGAACCCTTTGCCCTTCGATCTTTCCTCCCTCTGCCCTACCTCCGTCCTCCCTCCTCTGTCCTCCGTCCTCCTCACGGGGGACCCTACCCCCTGCCGGCGAGGAACTCGCCCGTGTACTCGGCGACGAGGTCGTAGATGCGGTGCAGTTCGGCCGGCGGCGCCAGGAAGACCACGCGGAAGGCGCCCATGGCCGGATCGGTGCCGAAGCCGGATCCGAAGACGGTCAGCACGCCGGTGGCGCGCAACAACCCGAGGACGTAGTCGACGTCCGTCTTGCCGGACGGCAGGTCGACCTGCGGCATGGCGTAGAACGCGCCCTGGGCCGGCACGCAGCGCATGCCGGGGATGGCGTTCAGGCGCGTCGCGGTGATCTCGGCCCGCTCGCGGAGCTGATCGCGCAGGGCAGTCTGGAACGACCGGTCGCCCCGGAGGGCCGCCGTGATGGCGTACTGCATCGGCCCGGGGCTGCACAGCCGGCCATCGGCGAGCTTGCGCAGGCCACCGAGGAGGCCATCGAGGCGCGGAGTGCGGCCCACCGCCATCCAGCCTGCGCGCCAGCCCGGCGCGAGGTAGGCCTTCGACAGCGACGAGTACGAAATGATCGCGGCGTCGGGATTGATCAGGCCGAGCGGCTCGACCGGGCCGTCGTAGGCCAGGTCGGCGTAGACCTCGTCGGCGATCAGGAGCAGCCCGTGGCGCTCCGAGAACTCGACCAGCGCCCGTCGGACGTCGGCCGGATAGACCGCGCCGGTCGGGTTGTTCGGATCGATCACCACGAGGGCGCGGGTCCGTGGCGTGACCAGGGTGGCCAGGTGGTCGAGATCGGGCAACCAGCCGCGGGACGGATCCGTCCGGTAGTAGCACTCGACCGCCCCCAGCTTGGCGATGACCGCCGTGTACAGGGGATAGGTCGGCGTCGGCACGAGGACCTCGTCGCCGGCGTTGAGCAGGGCCGTCAGGGTCAGCTCGATGCCCTCCGACGTGCCCGAGGTGAGGAACACGCGGTCGGGATCGACGTCGAGGCCCCGGCTGGCGAAGTCCTCGGCCACCGCCGTCCGCGCCTCCAGGATGCCGGGGGACGGGGTATAGCCGTTGTGGCCCTCCCGCATCGCCTGCGCGATCGCCTCGACGAGGTGCGGCGGCGTGACGAACCCGAACGGGATCGGGTCGCCGATGTTCAGGTAGGCCACCTTGCGGCCGGCCGCTTCGACCTTCCGGGCCTCCACGACGATGTTGCGGATCGCATAGCTGAAGCCGTTCACACGGTCGGCAACGGGCAGCGGCGTACTCGTGAGCGCCATGGCCGGATTGTAGCCCTACAGGTTCCGGCGCGTGACGACGACAAACGTGGCGGACCGGTCCGCGTTGCGGCCGGCAGAGCGGTCGAGGTGTGTGGGCCAGTCGAGCTGGAACGGGCGCTCTCCGCGCGAGTCGTCACGTATCGGGCAGGCAACCGTCCACGAAGCGTAACAATTACATGGCCAGGTGACGTTCTTACACGATCTCGCCGTGGCTTGGGGCAAATCTGTCCCGATCAAGGGCCATTTGGCGGCGATCGACGCTGGCAAACATCTTGATGTGAAGGGAACCGTCATGCGGAATCTGCTGGTGACCGGCCTCGTGAGCGTCCTCGCCTCCACACTCGTGGCGGCCTCGGTGCGCGGCCAGGAGCCCGTCCCCACGTTCCGCAGCAGCGTCAGCCTCGTTTCCGTGAATGCCGTGGTGAAGGACCGGCGCGGCAAGCCGGTGCGGAACCTGACGCGCAACGACTTCCAGATTCTCGAGAACGGCGCGCATCGTCCGATCGTCGACTTCGACGTCTCGGACCAGGGCCCGGTGTCCTTCGGCGTGCTCGTGGACCAGAGCGGCAGCATGACGCTGTCCAACAACCTCGACGCCGCCCGCGAGGTCATTCGTCACCTGCTGGCCTGGTTCGATGCCGGCAAGGACGAAGTGGCGCTGTTTGCCTTCGACAAGCAGCTGCGGGAGGTCCAGCCCTTCACGACCGACGCGAGGCAGGTGGCCGATGCCCTGCCCCGGCTGTCGGCGTACGGCACCACGGCGCTCTACGACGCGATTGCCGAGACGGCGGCGCGGCTCGAGACCCGGCCGACGCCCCGACGCGCCGTCATCGTGGTCACCGATGGCCTCGACACCGCGAGCAGCAAGACGGTCGAGGACGTGTCCGGCATGGCCAGCGCGATCGACGTCCCCGTCTACGTCGTGGTGGTGATGTCGCCGTCGAACAATCCGCAGCACGGCGGGTCGCTGCTGCGCACGAACGGGGAGCCGATCACGACCCGGCTCGCCAACCTCGCCTACTGGACCGGCGGGGACATGTTGATCGCGTCGACTCCCGCTGAGACCAGCGTGATCGCGCGCGGTCTCGTCATCGACCTGCGCCATCAGTACCAGCTGGCGTTCGAGTCGTCCACACGCGCGGGCTGGCATCAGGTGGCCGTGCGCACGCGCAATCCGGACCTGCAGGTCCGGGCGCGCTCCGGGTATTTTGCCCAGCCGTCGACCAACGGCAATTGATCGTCTGTGTCTACATATCGAGGAGGAACGTCATGTTGAAGCGAGCATTGATTGCCCTGACCGTGAGCACCCTGGCCGTGACCGGCACGAGCGCGTGCGCCACCAAGAAGTTCGTCAACACGCGCGTCGGCGAAGTCGACGGCAAGGTCACGACCCTCTCGGGCGACCTCGAGAAGAACCAGCAGCGCATCAACGAGGTCGACCAGAAGGCCGGCGCCGCCGGTGACGCCGCCAGGGCCGCTGATGCCCGCGCCGCCGCGGCCGGGGAAGC
>NZ_JALHPM010000024.1:0-53053 GCF_022842525.1 Luteitalea sp. | reverse complement strand
GACGCGTCCGGCCGTGCTCGGCGGCACACCGGTGCGCACCGCCGCCTTCCCGAACTGGCCGGTCCAGGATGCGCGCGAGGAGCAGGCGCTGATCTCCGTCCTCAAGAGCGGCAAGTGGGGACGCGGCGGCGGAGGCCAGGTCAAGGCCTTCGAAGACCGCTATGCCGCGGCCACCGGCACCCGCGCCTGTCTGGCGACGGCCAACGGCACGTCGGCCCTGCTGACGGCGCTGGCGGCGATGGGCATCGGCGCCGGCGACGAAGTGATCGTGCCGCCCTACACCTTCGTGGCGACGATCAACGCCGTGCTGATGCTCAACGCGCTGCCCGTGTTCGTCGACACGGACATCGAGACCTTCCAGATCGACGCTCGCAAGATCGCCGCGGCGATCACGCCGCAGACGCGGCTCCTCCTGCCGGTCCATCTCGGCGGATCGGTGGCCGACATGGATGCCATCATGGCGCTCTCCACGGCCCGCAGCATCCCGGTCCTCGAAGATGCCTGCCAGTCGCACCTGGCGCAGTGGAAGGGCCGGCACGTCGGATCCCTGGGCACCGCGGGCTGCTTCTCCTTCCAGGCCAGCAAGAACCTGAACAGCGGCGAGGGCGGCGCCATCATCAGCAACGACACCGCCCTGGTGGACCGCGCCCACGCGTTCCACAACAACGGACGGCCGGGCTCCGGCAGCGACTTCGCCTATCGCCACACGGGCCTCAACCTGCGCCTGACCGAGTTCCAGGCCGCGCTCCTGCTCGCGCAGATGACCCGTCTCGACGCGCAGGCCGTGCAGCGCGAGACCAACGCCGCCTACCTGACGACCGAACTGGCGAAGATTCCCGGCATCACGCCGGCGAAGATGTACCCGGGCGTGACGCGCAACGCCTATCACCTGTACATGTTCCGCTACGACCCGGCGGGCTTTGCCGGCCTGTCGCGCGCCGCCTTCCTGAAGGCCATGCGTGCCGAGGGCGTGCCCGCCAGCGCCGGCTACTCGCCGCTCAACGCGGAGCCGTTCCTCGCCGCGACGTTCGCGTCGACGGCCTATCAGCGCATCTACGGTCCTGCCGCGCTGGCGTCGGCCGCCGAACGCAGCCGCACCCCGCAGAACGATCGCCTCTGCGCCGAAGCCGTGTGGCTGACGCAGACGATGCTGCTCGGGCCGCGCGAGGACATGGACCACATCGTGGCGGCCGTGCGGAAGATCCAGACGCATGCCGGCGACATCGCCCGTCAGTCCAACTAGGCGCCGCAACCCCCGGTGACCGCCGCGGCCGTCGACTTCCGGGGCGTCTCCTTCCGACACGCGGACGGCACACCCGTGCTCGATGGGCTGACCCTGGCCATCCAGCCGGGTGAGGTCGTCGCGCTGCTCGGCCGCAGTGGTGCCGGCAAGTCCACCATCCTGCGCCTGGTCAATCGCATGCTGCTGCCCACGCGCGGCAGCGTCCTGGTCGACGCCCAGGACACCCGCAGCTGGGACCCGATCCTCCTGCGCCGACGCATCGGCTACGTGCTGCAGGAAGGAGGGCTCTTCCCGCATCTGTCGGTGGCCGACAACGTCGCGGTGGTGCCACGGCTCGCGGGCTGGCTGCCCGAGGACGTCGAGACCCGCGTGCAGGAGATGCTGACACTGGTGGGGCTGCCACCCGACCGCTACGCCGCGCGCTGGCCCGACGAGCTGTCCGGTGGGCAACGGCAGCGGGTCGGCGTGGCCCGGGCGCTGGCCGCGGACCCGCCCGTCCTGCTCATGGACGAGCCCTTCGGCGCGCTCGATCCGATCACCCGCGCCGAGCTGCAACAGGAGACGGCACGCCTCCAGCAGCGACTGCGCAAGACCATCCTGCTGGTCACGCATGACGTCGAGGAGGCGCTGCTCCTCAGCGACCGCATCTGCGTCATCGACGATGGGCGACTGCAGGCGTGCGTCGCCGCCACGGCCTTCGACGAGGCCGACGATCCGGTCATCGCGGCGCTGCGCGACGCCCGCCTGCGCGGGAAGGCCCGGTGACCGCGTGGACGTGATCCGCTTCTGGCTCGATCACCGCGCCGAGGTGCTGGCGCTGCTCGGTCAGCACGTGCTGCTGGCCGGCCTGTCGACGCTGGTGGCCACGGCGATCGCCGTGCCGCTCGGGATTGCCGCGGCGCATCGCCCTCGCCTGAGCGCCCCTCTGGTCGGCCTCGCCAACGCCGTCCAGACCATTCCCAGCCTGGCGATGTTCGGCTTCCTGCTGCCCCTGCCGGTGCTCGGCGGCGTCGGATCGCGGACGGCCATCCTGGCGCTGACGCTGTACGCCCTGCTGCCCATCCTGCGGACGACGATCACCGGCATCACCGGCATCGATCGATCCGTGCGTGACGCCGGCGTGGCGCTCGGCATGACGCCGCGACAACTGCTGTGGCAGGTCGAAATCCCGCTCGCGATCCCCAGCATCGCGTCGGGCATTCGCATCGCCGCCGTGGTGGCCGTCGGGTCGGCCACCATCGCGGCCGCGGTCGGCGCCGGCGGTCTCGGCGAGTACATCTATCGCGGACTCGCCATGGTCGACTCCACGGTGATCCTCGCGGGGGCCATCCCGGCGGCGGCGCTGGCCCTGCTCGTGGACGGCGCACTGTGGTGGGTGCAGCAGCGATCGACGCGCCGACATCGGCGACGGACCGTGCGCGGCCCACTCCTGGCCGCAGGGGTGCTCGGCGTGGTTGGTCTCTCGACATGGGCGGTGCTGGCGTGGCGGGCGAGCGACGTCGTGGTCGTGGGCTCGAAGAACTTCGCCGAGCAGCTGGTCCTCGGCGAGATCGTCGCCCAGACGATCGAGGGCACCGGTCTGCGTGTCGACCGTCGACTCAACCTCGGCGGCACGCTGATCTGCGACCGTGCCCTGCTCTCGGGTGACATCGACATCTACGTCGAGTACACCGGCACGGCCCTGACGGCGGTGTTCAACCAGCCGACCGGCACGTCGCGGCGCGAGGTCACGCGGACGGTCCGCGAACTCTACGCCCGCAGCGGCCGCACGCTGCTGCCGCCGCTCGGCTTCGACAACACCTTCGCGATGCTGGTCCGCGGCGCAGACGCCCGGGCGCGCGGTCTGCGCAGCATCGAGGACGCCGCGCGCGAGGCACCACGCTGGCGCGCCGCGTTCGGCTACGAGTTCCTCGACCGTCCGGACGGCTTCACCGGGCTGGCCCGCGCCTACGGCATCACCCTGGCGGCGCCGCCGACGTCGATGGACCTGTCGCTCACGTATCGCGCGCTCGCCTCCGGCCAGGTCGACCTGATCGCCGGCGACGCCACGTCCGGGCTGATTCGTGCCCTCGACCTCGTCGCGCTCGAGGACACGCGCGGCTACTTCCCGCCCTACGACGCCGTGCCGGTCGCGCGGGCGGAGACCCTGCTGCGGCATCCGGCGATGCGCACCGCCATCGAGTCCCTGACCGGGCGTGTGACGGCCGCCCACATGCGCGAGATGAACTACCGCGTCGAGGCGCTGCGCCAGCCGCCGGCCGACGTGGCGCGGGCGTTCCTCGCCGGCGAGATCGTCGTGCCATGAGTGGCGACTCGCCGCGCGCGACCTGGCACTTCCTGCTGCAGCTGATCACGCCCTATCGCGGGTCGCTCTCGCTCGTCGCGCTGGCGCTGCTGGTGCAGACGTTCGCGCGCCTGGCCTCGCCCTGGCCGCTGAAGGTCGTGCTCGACTCCGTGCTGGGCGGCATGCCGCTGCCTGCGCTGCTGGCGCCACTGGTCGGTGCCGGCACGCCCATCGCCATCCTCGACGCGGCTGTCGTCGCCACCATCGCCATCGCGCTCATCGAGGCGGCCGCCGGCTACGCCAGCGCGTACTACACGGCCAGCGTCGGCCAGTGGGTGGCCCACGACCTGCGCCAGACCGTCTACGCCCACCTGCAGCGCCTCTCCCTCTCGTTTCACGAGCGGCGTCAGGTCGGTCCCCTCATCAGCACGATCACCGACGACGTCAAGGCGGTGCAGGACTTCGCGTCGCAGTCGCTGGTGTCGATGGTGGTGGACGCCCTGACGATCGTCGGCGTGCTGGTGGTGATGCTGTCGCTGAACTGGAACTTCACGCTCATCGCCCTGTCGGTCACGCCGCTCCTCGCGCTGTTCGTGTATCGCCTGCGGCACCTCGTGCGCGTGTCCACGCACGACGTCCGGCGCCGGCAGAGCGAGATCGTGTCGATCGTCCAGGAAGGACTGACCTCGATTCGCGTCGTCAAGGCCTTCGCCCAGGGCCGCTTCGAACTGCAGCGGCTCGATGCCAAGAGCCTCGAGAGCGTCGAGGCCGGGCTGCGCGCGCGCCGCATCCGCGCCCTGCTGCCGTCGCTCGTCACGGTGCTGGTGGCGACCGGCACGGCGGCGGTGCTGTGGTTCGGCGCTCGACTGGTGCTCCAGGGACAGATGAGCGCCGGCGCGCTCGTCGTCTTTCTCGCCTATCTGACCCGGCTGTTCACGCCCATCCAGAACCTCGCCCGGACGAGCAACGCCATCGCCCAGGCGTCGGTCGGCCTGGAGCGCGTGCGTGAGGTGCTGGCGGCGGACGAACGCCTGGCGCGCGCCCCGCACGCGCGCACGCTGGCGCAGGTCGCGGGCCGCGTCGAGTTCCGGGGCGTGCACTTCGCCTACGTGGCGGGGCGTCCGGTGTTGCACGACATCTCCTTCGTGGCGGCACCTGGCGAGATGATTGGTCTGGTCGGGCGCAGCGGCAGCGGCAAGAGCACCCTCGCCAGCCTCATCGCGCGCTTCTACGACCCGACTGCCGGGCAGGTGCTGGTCGATGGCATCGACATCCGGGAGGTCACCGCGCGATCGCTGCGGCGACACATCGGCTTCGTGCTGCAGGAGACCCAGCTGTTTCATGCGCCGGTCTGGCAGAACATTGCCTACGGCAGTCCCGATGCGACGCGCGAGGCCATCGTCGCCGCCGCGACCCAGGCGCACGCGCACGCCTTCATCGAGGCCCTGCCGGAGGGCTACGACACGGTCGTCGGCCAGGGCGGGGTGCCGCTCTCGGGCGGGCAGCGGCAGCGCATCGGGATTGCGCGCGCCATGATCCGCAACGCGCCGATCGTCATCCTCGACGAACCAACCTCGGGGCTCGACGCCGAGTCGGAGGCGCTGGTGTTCGACGCCTTCGGACGCCTGCTCGAGGGACGCACCGCCTTCGTCATCGCGCATCGTCTCGCCACCATTCGTCGCGCCGACCAGATTCTCGTCCTCGACCAGGGGCGCATCGTCGAGCACGGCACGCATGACGCCCTGACGGCGGCTGGCGGGCTGTATGCCAGCCTGCTCGAGGAGCGCGAGAGGTAGGATTTCCCCCGTGCCCCACTTCCATCGCCTGCTGCTGTCGTGTCTGTTCGCGCTGTGCTCGCTCCTGCTCGGCCCCGGCCGCGCCGGGGCCGTCGACCTCGTCGACCTGTCGACCGCCACCATCGTCGTGCGACCGGATCCCCGCCCGCAGGGCGAGAAGATGGCTGCGCAGGTGTTGCAGGAGGAACTCGAGCAGCGGCTCGGTGTCCGACTGCCCGTGAGCACGACGTGGCCTCGGGACGCGTCGACCGCCATCGTCATCGCGTCGGGCCTGCAGTCTGGCGTTGGCGCCGAAGGATTCCACCTCGCCGTCGACCGGACCGGCGATCGCACCGTGGTGCGGGTGACCGGCGTCGATGGGCGGGGGACGCTGTTCGGCGTCGGTCACCTGCTGCGGCAACTGCGCTGGACGCCTGGCAGGGCTGGCGGCCTGGCGAGCGGGCTGCCGGTCGACCTCGACGTCACGTCGGCACCGGCCTACGCGATCCGTGGCCATCAGCTCGGCTACCGCCAGCACTCCAACACCTACGACGCCTGGGACGAGGCGGCCTACGACCGCTACATCCGCGAGCTGGCCTTGTTCGGGGCCAACAGCATCGAGAACATCCCGCTGCAGGACCCGCGCGTCAGCCCCCACTTCCGTGTGCCGCGCGACGAGATGAACGTGGCCATCAGCCGCGTCTGCGCCAGGTACGACCTCGACTACTGGATCTGGACGCCGGCCGACTTCGACCTGGCCGACACCGCCAGGCGGGCCGAGACCCTCGACACGCTCGAGGCCCTCTTTGCGAAGATGCCGCGGCTGGACGCCATCTTCGTGCCCGGCGGCGATCCCGGGCACAATGCCGCGTCGCTGGTGCTGCCGTACCTTGCGGACCTCGGCGCGCGCGTCCGGAAGCATCATCCCCGGGCGAAGGTGTGGCTGTCCCTGCAGTGGTTTCCGGCGCCGCAGGTCGACTGGATCTACGAGCAGATCAACGCCACGGCGCTGCCGTGGCTCGGTGGACTGGTGGCAGGACCGAGCAGCCCGCCGCTGGCCGAGACCCGGGCGCGGCTGCATCCGCGCTACCGCCTGCGCGACTATCCGGACGTCACGCACACCGTCCGCGCGCAGTACGTCGTCCCCGACTGGGATCCGGCCTTCAACCTCACGCTGGGACGCGAGCCGATCAATCCGCGGCCCGTCTTCTACGCCGACCTGCACGATCGTATCGCCTCGCACAGCGACGGCTTCATCACCTACTCGGACGGCGTCAACGACGACGTCAACAAGGCGATCTGGAGTCGGAAGGGCTGGGCGCCGGAGTCGGGCGCGCGCGACATCCTGATCGAGTACGCGCGGCTCTTCTTCGGCGACGCGGTGGCCGAGCGCGCCGCCGATGGACTGCTGGCCCTCGAGAAGAACTGGGAAGGCCCACTGGCGACCAACGGCGCCGTGGACGGCACGCTGGCCACCTGGCAGCGTCTCGAGGCCGAGGTGCCGGCGCTGCAGGGGCAGTGGCGCTGGCAGCAGGCGCTGCTGCGCGCCTACTACGATGCCTACACCCGCCATCGGCTCCTGCGCGAGACCGACATCGAGCAGCGTGCCAACGCCGTGATGCTGGCCGCCGGATCGACCGGCGCGGCCGCGGCGGCCACGCGGGTGCGGACGCTGCTCGCCGAGGCGGACCTGCCGGGGCCACAGGAGGCGTGGCGCCGCCGCATCACCGATCTCGGCGCGGCGCTGTTCTCGTCGATCGGCATGCAGCTGGATACCCCCACCTACAAGGCGAGTGGCACCGAGCGCGGTGCGGTGCTGGACTTCCTGCACTACCCGCTGAACAACCGCTGGTGGCTGGAAGACGAACTCCTTCGCGTGCTGGCGCTGCCCGACGAACCCGCGCGGGTCGCCGCGCTCGAGGCCCTCGCGCGATGGGAGTCACCGGGCCCCGGCAGCTTCTACGACGACCTCGGCCACGTCGGTCGTTCGCCACACGTGCGGAAGGCGCGGGTGAGTGGGGCCAACCCGCCGGAACTCGAGGACGGCCCGACGCCTCACTTCACCTGGGAGAACGACGGTCGCAGTCGCAAGCGGCTCTCGTGGCAGGTGAGCTTGCGCTGGCCGATCGCGCTCGTGTACGAGCAGGTCGACCCTGCCGCCGAGTACCTCGTGCGGCTGAACGGCAACGGGGACGTCCGGTTGCGCATCAACGGCGTCCCGGTCCAGGCGCGCCACGCCAGTACGACGCTCGGCGACCCGAAGGAATACGTCGTGCCGGCCGACGCCGTGCAGTCACGACGCATCGTCCTGACGTTCGACGACATCGACGAAAGCGACCGCAACTGGCGCCAGCACTCGCGCCTGCACGAGGCGTGGCTCGTGAAGCGGTCGGCACGAGGAGCGCCATGACCACCCGTGACCTGCTGCGTGGCCTGCTCGCCGGCGCCTGCCTGGTCACGCGAGCGGTGGTGGTGTCGGCGCAGTCGGCGCCTGTCCCGTCGCCGTCGGCGCTGATGCCGGCGCTGACCGCGGCCCTGTCGACCTACGACGTGGTGCTGAAGCCGGATACGGAGGCCGCCGAGTGGTGGGCCGGGGCGCCCTCGGTGGTCCGGGACCAGCACGGCATCGTCTGGATGGCGGCGCGCATGCGCAGCCCCGAGGCCCCACGCGGGCAGCGCGGCTACGAGATTCGCCTGCTTCGCAGCGACGACGGCGTCAGGTTCGAGACGGTCCATCGCATCCGTCGTGCCGACGTGCCGGTGGCGGGCTTCGAGCGTCCCGCCTTGCTGATCGACCCTGTGACCCGGCGCTTCAAGCTCTATCTCTGCGGGGCATGGCAGGGCGGGCCGTGGGCGATCCTGAAGCTGGACGACGCCGAGTCGCCGACAGGGTTTCGCGCCTCGACCGCCCGACCGGTCATCACGGCACCGCCGCAACGGTCGGCGCGAGACGTCGGGGTGCACGAGTACAAGGATCCCGTCGTGGTGCACGATGGACGACAGTGGCATGCGTACGTGACGGGGTACGCGCGTCAGAACGAGCGGACCTATCACTACACGAGCGACGACGGCGAGCGGTGGCGCCCGGTCGGCGACGTCAACGCGCCGATCCTCGACCTGACGGGGTGGCGCAACTTTTTCGTGCGACCGGCCTCCGTGCTGCCAATCGGCGCCGGCTACCTGTTCGTCTACGAAGGGTCGTCGACGCGCTGGCACGATCCCGTCTACAACGTCGTGACGGGCCTCGCCTACACCTTCGACCTGCATCACCTGATCGATCTGACCCCCGAGGCTCCGCTGGCGGTCAGCACCACGCCCGGCCAGTTCCACACCTTCCGCTACTCGCACTGGCTGCGCGTCGGCGACGAGGTCTGGATCTACGCGGAGGTGGCCCGGCCGGACGATGCGCACGAGATTCGTCGATTCCGGCTGGCACTTCCGCCAGGGTGACCGGCGGCCCCCCTGCTCTCACGCCCTTCTCACGGCCTCGGGAGGCATACTTGTCGGGATGCCTTGTCTCCAGATCGTCATCGTCAGCACCCGTCCGGGCCGAAAGGGCCCGGCGCTCGCCACCTGGTTCGAACAGCACGCCCGCGCCCACGGCGCCTTCGAGGTCGAAGTGGTCGATCTCGCGGCCATGGCGCTGCCGGTCTTCGATGAGCCCGAACATCCCCGCCTGCGCAAGTACCAGCATGCGCACACCAGGGCGTGGAGCGAGACGGTGTCACGCGGCGACGCGTTCGTCTTCGTGACGCCCGAGTACAACTTCACCACGCCAGCCAGCCTGGTCAATGCGGTGACCTACCTGTTCCACGAATGGGCCTGCAAGCCGGCGGCCTTCGTCAGTTACGGCGGTATCTCGGGGGGCCTCCGGGGCGTGCAGACCACTCGGCTGCTGCTGTCGAATCTGAAGGTCGTGCCGATCGTCGAGGCCGTCACCGTGCCGATGTTCGCCTCGCACATCGATGCCAGTGGTGTGTTCACCGGTGACGCGAAGCTCGACGCGTCGGCCGCCACCGTGCTCACCGAGCTCGCCCGCTGGGAACAGGCGCTTCGTGTCCTGAGGACGCCGAAGGCCTGATCGATGTCCACCCCGGAAGACCCCTCGTCCACGCTGCTCGGCATCGACCGCCGCCTCGCCCTCAGTCTGGCGTGCGGTGCGCTGTTGATCGCCGCGTGGGTGGGTGAGGGCTGGCTGGGGCTGTCGCATGCGTGGGCGGTCGGGTTGTACGTGCTGTCGGGCGTCTGCGGCGCCGCCGAACTCGTGCGGGCCACGCTCGGCGAGATTCGCGAGGGCCGGTATCGCGCCGACATCGACCTGCTGATGCTGCTGGCAGCGCTGGGTGCCGCTGGCCTCGGCGAGTGGGTCGAGGGCACGTTCCTGCTGTTTCTCTTCTCGCTGGCGAATGCGGCCGAGCACTACGCGATGGGGCGGGCGACCGGCGCGATCCGGGCGCTCGGCGATCTCACGCCGCCGACCGCCCGGCTGATCTTCGCCGACGGTCACGACGAGGTCGTGCCCATCGCGCAGGTGGCGCGTGGGGCCCTCGTGCTGATTCGCCCGTCCGAGCGGATGCCGGTCGACGGTGTCGTCCGCAGCGGTCGCTCGGCGGTCGACCAGGCACCCATCACCGGCGAGTCCGTGCCCGTCGACAAGGCGCCGGGCGATCAGGTGTTTGCCGGCACCGTCAATGGCGACGGCGCCCTGCAGGTGGAGACGACGAAGGCGGTCGGCGAGCGGACGCTCGATCGCATCATCCAGCTCGTCGCCGATGCCCAGGCGCAGAAGGCGCACACCGAACAGCTGACGGCACGCTTCGAGCGCGCGTTCGTGCCCATCGTGCTGGTCTCGGCCACGCTGCTGATCGTGGTCCCGCCACTGCTTGGCGTCTGGCCCTGGGCCACGAGCATCTACCGTGGCATGGCGCTGCTCGTCGGGGCCTCGCCCTGTGCGCTCGCGCTCGGCACGCCGGCGGCCATCCTCTCGGGGATTGCCCAGGCGGCCCGGCGCGGGGTGCTCGTCAAGGGCGGCGCGCAACTCGAAGCCCTCGGCATGGTGAGCGCCCTGGCGGTCGACAAGACGGGCACCTTGACGATCGGCAAGCCCGAGGTCACCGACGTAGTGCCGATCGAGGGCAGCCGCGAGCGGCTGCTGGCCGTGGCCGGTGCCGTGGAACGGCAGTCGCAGCATCCGCTGGCCGAAGCCATCGTGCGGCGTGCGGATGCCGAGGGCGCCGCGGCGCTCGAGTCCGGGCCCCTCGAGAGCGTGACGGCACGAGGGGTGCGCGCCGTCATCGACGGCGAGACCGTCGAGATCGGCAGCCTCCGCATGTGGGCCGACCTGCCGGGCGGGGTGCCGTCCGTCGTGCAGGAGGCGGTGGCGGCCCTGCAGGCGCAGGCGCGCAGCACGATGGTCATCAGGCACGGCACGCGCTGGCTGGGTGTCTTCGGCGTGGCCGACACGGCACGGCCGGCGGCGGCCGCGGCCCTCGAGGCGCTGCGGCGCATGGGCGTCAAGCCGATCGTGATGCTGACCGGCGACAACGAGCACGTCGCCCGACAGATCGGACGCGAGGTGGGCATCGACGACGTGCAGGCGCACCTGTTGCCGGAGGACAAGGCGCTCGCTGTGGAGGCCTTGCGGCAACGCTACGGCAGCGTCGCGATGATCGGGGACGGCGTCAACGATGCGCCGGCCCTGGCGAGCGCCAACGTCGGCATCGCCATGGGCGCGGCGGGCACCGCGGCGGCCCTCGAGGCGGCCGACGTCGCGCTCATGAGCGACGACATCGCCCAGGTGCCGTTCGCGATCGGCCTGGCCAGGCAGACGCGCCGCATCATCGTCCAGAACCTGGTGATCGCCCTCGGAGTGATCGGGTTCCTGATTCTGGTCACGACCACCGGCCTGATGGGCATCGGCCCCGCGGTCGTGCTCCATGAAGGCAGCACGCTGGTGGTGATTGCCAACGCGCTCCGCCTGCTGGTCTACCGCTGAGGCAACGAAGGCGGGCCGCCTCGCGTCCCATCGAGTGCCATGCGAGGCGTCAAGAAGGCCCACCTGCCGACGAGGATCTGCGTGAAGTGCCAGCGCCCGTTCACCTGGCGCAAGAAGTGGGCGCGCGACTGGGCCAACGTCAAGTACTGCAGCGACGCCTGCCGTCGCCACGCCCGAGCCCTGAGCCTCGAGCCGTGAGCCTTCGGTTCTGAGCCTTGAGCCTTGAGCCTTCGGTTCTCAGCCCTGAGCCTTGAGCCCTGAGCCCTCCTACTGACAGCGAACCGGATAGCTGTTGCCCGGCACGCGAATGCGTTTCCGGTCGACATTCCGCTCGGCGATGCCGCCGCCGACGGGCCGCTGCGCATCGCCCTTCAGCACTGCGACCACCGATTCCCGCATCGGTGACCCGAGGCGCAGGACGAAGCGTCGCGCCATATCGGGGAAGTAGCCGGCGCCGCCCGCGGCGACGAACTCGTTGGTGACGATGCGCAGGGACGTCTCCGCGGGAATCGCCGCGCCGCCCCGCGACAGCGTCACGCGCGGCGTCGGGCCGTCGCACGTCACGTCGGCCTCGATGCCGGAGACGATGGGGATGGGGCCCCGCGTCACCCCGCGCAGGATGGCCTCGGCGATCATGCTGGCCGGCAGGGTCGCCGTGGCGACCACGCTGTCGAACGGCAGCAGGGCGTAGATGTCGCCGTAGGTGATCGGACCCGCCGTCAGGCCGGCGCGGGTGCCGGTCGCGTTGTACAAGGCGACGTCCATGGCCGGGTAGGCGGCCCGCAGCAGGTCCACGACCAGATGGCTGGCCGGCGATTCGTCGCGCGTCGAGTGCGGGTAGTCCCGGTCGGCCACCACGCCCAGTGGCTGGTCGCGTCGACGTTCCGCCCGGGCGATGTCCGCGCGCAGGACGGCCATCATGCCGGCATCGTGACGCACGGGACGTCCTTCGTAGTCCGGCGGCGCGCAGGCGTCCGGCGCCCACGAGGCGATGTCCCGGCTCTGCACGCCATCGCACAGGTACCGGGGCGGGTGAATGCGGGCGTCGGCGACGCGGCCGGCCGTGTCGATCCGGAGATCGACGCGGCTGAACGCCCGTCCCAACTGGAAGGCCTCGACGATCGCGATGCCGTCGACGCGATGGGCGATGCCGAAGTGCGCGTGCCCGGCCGCGATGACGTCGACGAGGCCCGGCGGCAGCGCGCGCGCGAGCTGGAAGACCTCGCCCTGCAGCCGGCAGGCGGACAGGTCGTCGGGATCGGTGAAGCGATCGCAACTGCCCCCCGCGTGTGCCAGCACGACCACGACCGTGGCGCCCGCCGCCCGCAGTTGGGTGGCTTCGCGTTCGATCGCGTCCCGCATCGGGGTGATCTGCAATCGCACCAGGTTGCGGGGGTCGGTCGCCTGCAGTGTGCCCGGGGTCGTGACGCCGATCAGACCGATGCGGACGCCAGCGACGGTGAGGATGGTGGCGGGTCGGATGTTGCGCGGCGTCCATGGCGCGCCCGCCGTGGTGCGCAGGTTGGCGGCCAGGAACGGAAACCGTGCCTGGCGTGCCCGTGCCTCGATGTTGCCGGTGGGATTGTCGCGCGGCGACCGCGGCACGGTGTCTCGCCCGGTCGGACCGAAGTCGAACTCGTGATTGCCGATGGTCACGGCGTCGTACCGGAGGGCGTTGTAGGCGCGCACGACGGCAGCGCCTTCGCCGAGGTTCGACTCGAGCGTGCCCTGCCACATGTCGCCCGCATCGACGAGCAGGACGTCGCCACCCTCGGCCCGCCGGGCCGCGCGCAGGTTCTGCACATGGCCTGACAGCCAGGGCAGGCTCTCGAGATGACCGTGGACGTCGGTGGTGGCGACCACCGAGATGGTGACGGGGCGCGCGGCGGGATGCGCCGCCGCCGGCGAGGTCGCGGGCGCCGTGGGTCGCGCGCATGACGCCGCGAGAGCGAGGGCCAGCGGCAGCACGCAGCGACGCATGGCTCTGAACTCTACCAGAGCGTGGCACACCGGCCGGTCATCCGCCGGGGGCCGGGGGGCAGGGGGTTGACGACATGTCTCGACGATGATTTCATCGTCCTGACATGAAATATGAGGTGGAGGGAACCATGGTGCAGATTCGCAACGTGCCGGTGGAGCTCCACAGGCGCTTGAAGGCGCGGGCGGCGCTCGAGGGGCTGTCGATGTCCGACTTCGTCCTGCGGGAGGTCACGCGGGTACTCGAGCGGCCCAGTCGAGCCGAGGTCATCGAGCGGCTGCGCAGTCGGCCGAGGCTCAAGCTGGGCGACGAGGTCGTCGTGGCGCTGCGCGAGGAGCGGGCGCGCTACGAATGATGCTGGTGCTCGATGCCTCCGCGGTCGTCGAGTTGCTGCTGGGGACGCCGCGCGGGCTGCTGGTGCTGGAGTGGCTGCAGGACGAGTCGCAGACGGTGCATGCCCCGCACCTGCTCGATGTCGAGGTGATTGGGGTCCTGCGCCGACTCGCGCAGCGTGGGGTGATCAGCGCCTCCATTGCGGCGCGGGCCCTCGAGGACTACCGCGACCTCGGCATCGAGCGGCACGCCCACGAGCCGCTGCTCGAGCGGGCGTGGGCGATTCGCGACAACGTCACGGCGGCCGACGCGATGTACGTCGCGCTCGCCGAAGCCCTGCCCGCCCGGTTGCTCACCTTCGACACCCGCCTGCTCAACGCGCCGGCGCTGCGCAACATCGTTCGGCCCGCGTCTGGCTGGTAGCGGGCGCTCACCAGCGCGTCAGGCCCAGGAGTTTCTCGCCGAGTGGCGTCAGCGTGGCCCGCTGCGCGTGCGTCTTCTCCCACGCGCGAGGGTCGCCAGGGAACGCCGGCCGCTGCGGATGATCGAGTTCCCGCCACAGGCGGATGCGCTCCTCGCGCTCCGCGCTGTTGTCCCAGTCGGCCGGGTGCATGGAGACGTACTGCGCGATGCGCGGTCGCCGGTCCGAGTGGTTGGGGCGGACGCCGTGCGCCAGCAGCGAGTTGAAGATCAGCAGGTCGCCGGCCTCCATCGAGACGTTGACGATGCGCAGGCCGGTGGTGTCGGGATGCATCGGCGCCCGGTCGGCGGGCTGTGTCGTGACCCACGCGTCGAACCCGGAGAAGAGCTCCGGCACGCACTGGAAGCCGCCGACCTCCTCGTCCTGGGTCGCCAGGCTCAGCACGCCCTGCACGCCGATGGGCAAGGGCCGCAGCGTCGTGTCCACGTCCCAGTGGATGAAGCCGTTGGGGTTGCCCTTGACCTTCTTCGGCAGATTCAGGTTGGCGCGATCGATCGTCACCCACAGGTCCTCGCGGTCCCAGATGTCGACGAAGGCGTCGTAGATGCGCGGGTCGGTTCGCGTATCCCACAGGTACTGGTGGTTGTAGATCTCCAGCATCCCGGTGTGATTCAGCTCGCGCATGGCGTGGTCGCGCCGCTGCGGGGCGTCCCAGGTGGCGGGGTCGTCGGGGTCCTTCTCGTCGAACCGCCACAACAACTCCACCAGCCGGTCCACCTTCTCGCGCGGCACCGCCTGGCGGACGATGACGTAGCCCTGCGTCACCCAGTGCTGCCAGTCGTCCTCGGAGAGCACGCGCAGCGGCAACTGTTTCCGGATGTCCTTCAGCGGCGTGTCGGCGTGCGCTGCCGTCGGGTGGCTGTGGTTCGGACCGGTGGGGTGCATGGCGACGACTCTAGCAGAGGCGATTCCCGCGAGCGCACCGCCTCGCCGGTCTGTACAGAAAAGCGGCGAAGGTTTCAGTAGCGAGCTGACGTTTCCAGCAGACCCCCCGTCCCTCATCACGTGCCGCTCGAGCAGTGTCGCCGGGACATAGGCCTGGACGCGCGCGTCGAAGGCGAACGTGGTCCGGAGGGTGAGGCTTCCTGGTGATGTGCCTGCAGGAAGGCCAGCGCCAGAACGGGACTGGTCATCGTCCGAGGTCTCGGGGCGAGGAGGTGGCGAGCACCATCGGCGGCGATGCGCTGCGCGGCCGCGACGCCCGATCCCTCCGTGGTGGCAAACAACTGCAGCAGACGGTCGGGATCCTCCGTGACGACCCGGTCGTCGACGCGAACGAGATCGCGGAACGCGAGCCAGAAGACCGTGCCCGCGGGGCGGACGAGCAGGAACTCGGACGTCAGGGTCCGGCGTGTCGTGGTGCCGGGGACTCTCGCTCCTCGGCCGACCATGTTGAGCGGGGCCGTGGTCAGCGCCTGCGTCATCGTCTCCTGGACCACGACGTTGGAGAAGCGCGCGACGAACTGGTCGACGTACGCAGCGGCCCGCTGCAGCAGGTCTGGAGCGGCCGGCAACGCATCAGCCCCCTGGATGTCTGGCGCGCTGCAGCAGGGGAGGACCCGCGCCGCGATCCAGCCACTGCTGTCCCGTGCGACGACGGTCAGCGTATATCGACCGCGTGGAGGTCGCGGTGTGCTCAGGACGACGCGAAGATTGGCGGCCGCCGTCATGCGCGCATGTTCGTCGGGCGTCAAGTCCAGCACCACGTCCTTGCCGGGGATCGACTCGCCTCCCGTCCGCTGGCCCTCGGCGGCCGAGAGCTCGGCGTGCACGCTGAAACTGGCGCGCAGGCGTCCTTCGGCGTCCGTGAAGCGCACCGAGGCCACCGGGATCAGGGCCTCGATGGCGACGGTGTTCTCGTCGATGCGGTAGCTGACCACGAAGTCGTCGCGCGTCACGCTGTCGGGGGCGGCGAAGGCGGCGCTGAAGGCGCGATCGGCGTCACTCGCTGCGGGCGCTGATGGCGCGAGGTACCCCGTGCGGTAGCGGACCTGCACGCCGCGTCGCTTGACCGACAGGCTGACCTTCCGCAGACCGGGCTTCGATGTCGGTGCCGGTGGCGCGTACCCCACCAGGTAGTACTGACTCGCGTCGGCACTGGCGCGCTGCAGCACGGCGCCCAGGTCGTTGGACCGGAGGTGCAGGCCGCCCGTCTCGGCGGCGAGCCCCTGCAGATAGTCGCGTCCGGCGTCGGCACGTAGACCCGGGAGGGCCATCAGCGCTCCGGCGCCACCACTGCGGGCGCTCCCGCGCGATTGCGGCATCACCGCACTGGTGAAGATGCCTGACGGATCCAGCGTGTAGAAGGTCGTCTGCGCCCGATTGGCCTGAGTGATCACGGCGCGCAGGCCCTCGCTGGCGTCTCGCGTGGCCGTTCGCCCGAGCGCAGACGACGCGTCTCGTCGCAGGCGCATGATGTCGATGCCGGTGCAGGCGCTGGCGGCGGCAGACACGGCGTCCACGGCCTGCGTCACCGGGCTGATCGCATGGCCTGCCGAGTAGAGAACGAGGTGCTTGCGGCCGTCGAGCGCGCCGAGGCTGGCGACGAGCGATGCGAGGGCCGCGGAGGTGGCCGCGCTGCGCACATTGGCATCCGCGACGAGTCGCTCGCCTGCCTCGATCGCCGCCTCCACCACGCGGGTCTCGTCGACCGATGCGGCACACACCCGGTCGACCGCGTCGGAGATGGCGTCGACGGACGCCGGCGTGTCGAGCTGCGGCGGCAGCGCACCGATGGCTGTGGCCAGCGCCGCGCGGTCGGTGGTGAAGGCCTGCCGCACGGCCAGCTCCGTGCCGATGGTTGCCAGCAGGACGGGCACCTCCGCCGGGAGATCCTGCACGGCGCGTCGCAGCGCCTCGCGCACGCGCGGCACGGCGTCGACGGACAGGCTGAGCGCGTCGATGACGATGGCGAGGCGTCGCGGGGCAGCTGCGGTTCCGGACGCCGGGGCGCCGGCCACCACGGCCTGCATCAGGCGGTCCGCAGGCGCGAGCCCCGACGTCGGTGACGCCGGCGAGGAGGCCGGTGCGGCCGCCGCCTCGGACGCCCTTCCCACGAGCTGCAGGAGCTGAACGGGTTGGCGGCGTCCGTCTTCGCGGAGGTCTATCTCGTCGGGTGAGAGGTTGGCGACGAAGCGCCCCTGTGCATCGACGGCCACAAGGTCGATCACCACCAACTCGGCGCTCACCGAGAAGCTGGGCTGTGGCGACGACAGCTGCGCGTGAGGGCTGCCCGCCGTCGCTGCCGACAGCATGACCCCGAGCGCCAAGCGACGCCAGAGAGCGTGCATCACGTGTCTCACGATGACGGCCGGCTCCACCTCCGCCACGGCTTCGGCGGACAGGTCGGAGAGCCGGCCCTACCCACCCGATTCCCGACTCCCGACTCCCGACTCCCGACTCCCGGCTTCCGGTTCCCGGTTCCCGGTTCCCGGTTCCCGCTTCCCGGTTCCCGCTTCCCCTACGCGAGCAGCCCGTGCACGACCTTGCCGTGCACGTCGGTCAGGCGGAAGTCGCGGCCCTGGAACTTGTACGTCAGCTTCTCGTGGTCGATGCCGAGCAGGTGCAGCATCGTCGCGTGCAGGTCGTGCACCTCGACGGGGTCCTTCGTGATGTTGTAACCCAGCTCGTCGGTCTCGCCGTGGGTGATGCCCGGCTTGATGCCGCCGCCAGCCATCCACATCGTGAACGCACGCGGATGGTGGTCGCGGCCGAGGAACTTCGAGCCGTTGCGGGCCTCGTTCATCGGCGTGCGGCCGAACTCGCCGCCCCACACGACCAGCGTCGAGTCGAGCAGGCCACGCTGCTTGAGGTCCTTCACGAGGGCCGCGGCCGCCTGATCCGTCTGGCGGCACAGGTGCGGCAGCTTCTCGATCACGTCGTCGCCGAAGCTGGCGCCATGGGTGTCCCAGCCGCGGTGGTAGAGCTGCACGAAGCGGACGCCGCGCTCCACCAGCCGGCGCGCGAGCAGGCAGTTGTTGGCAAACGACGTCTGCCCCGGCTGCGTGCCGTACAGGTCGTGCACCGCCTGCGGTTCGTCGGAGATGTCGGTCAGCTCGGGGACGCTGGTCTGCATCCGGTAGGCCAGCTCGTACGCGCTGATGCGCGTCTCGATCTCGGGGTCGCCGACGCTCGTTTGCCGGAGCCCGTTGAGATCCTTCAGGGCGTCGAGCGAAGCCCGCCGGAGGTGGGCGTCGACGCCGTCCGGGTTGGAGACGAACAGCACCGGGTCCGCGCCACCACGGAACTCGACACCCTGGTGCGTCGTCGGCAGGAAGCCGGAGCCCCAGCACGACTTGCCGCCATCCGGGTTGTTCTCGCCGGAGATCAGCACCACGAACGCCGGCAGATCCTTCGAGTCCGAGCCCAACCCGTACGACAGCCACGAGCCCATGCTCGGGCGCCCGATGACCTGGTGCCCGGTGTTCATGAAGATCTGCGCCGGCGCGTGGTTGAACTGCGTGGTCGCCATCGACTTCACGATGCAGATGTCGTCGGCGATCGTCGCCGTGTGCGGCAGCAGGTCGGAAATCTCCTGGCCCGACCGGCCGTGCCGACGGAATTCGTACGGCGATCCGAGCAGTCGCGGCGTGCCCTTGATGAACGCGAAGCGCTCCCCCTTGACGATCTCGGCGGGAATCTCCTGGCCGTCGTACTTGCGCAGCGCCGGCTTGTTGTCGAACAGGTCGAGCTGCGACGGCGCGCCGGCCATGAACAGGAAGATGACCTGTGTGGCCTTCGGCGCGACGGTGGAGGCCACCTGCCGGGCAGCCTGCGCCAGGAGCTGCTCCTGCATCAACGAGGCGAGCGCCGCCCCGCCGATGCCGAACCCGGTCGCCTGGCGGAAGAAGTGGCGTCGTGTGATTGCGTGAAGTTCGTTCATCGTCGTTCTCGTCAACTGGCCGGGGCCAGGGGCTGGGTGCTCGGAGAGCCGGCCCTGCCGTCCGTAAGCCGTAAGCCTTTTCTAGCCCTTCGTCATCGTCTCGTCCAGGTTCAGCAGCACGTTACCGACCATCGTCCAGGCCGCGAGGTCGATCTGGTCGGCGGTCGGCGTCGTGCCGGCCTTCAGGCCGAGGGCCTCGAGGGCCTCGGTTGGGGCCTTCGCATAGCGCGCGCGGGCCTGGGTGTGGAACTCGCGCAGTCGGGCCAGCTCCCGCGCCGTGGGCGCGCGACTGGTCACCAGGCGGAAGCCGAACGTGAGGCGCGCCTCGACGGTGGCCGGTGAGGCCTCGGCGCGCATGCGCGTGGCGAGCGCGCGGGCGTACTCGAAGAAGCCCGTGTCGTTCAGCGTCGCGAGCGCCTGCAGTGGCGTGTTGGTGCGCACGCGGCGCACGGTGCAGAACTCGCGACTGGTGCCGTCGAAGGTCGTGAACATCGGGTACGGCGCGGTGCGGCGGTGGAACGTATACAGGCTGCGGCGGAGACGGTCTTCGCCGGTGCTCTCGATCCAGCGCGAGTTGTCGTAGGGGTTGTCCCAGATGTTGGGCGGCTGCGGCGGGAACACGCTCGGCCCACCGACCTTCGTGCTCAGCTGCCCGCTCGCGGCGAGCGCGACGTCGCGGACCATCTCGGCATCCATGCGGAAGCGGGGGCCGCGCGCGAGGAGCCGGTTGTACGGGTCGCGGGCCTGCAGCGCCGGCGTCACCGTCGAGTCCTGCCGGTACGTCGCGGAGAGCACGAGCGTGCGCAGCAGTCGCTTGACGCTCCAGCCCTGCTCCATGAAGTCGACCGCCAGCCAGTCGAGCAGCTCGGGGTGCGATGGCGGCGCGCCCATCGTGCCGAAGTCCTCGCTCGTCTCGACCAGGCCGCGCCCGAACAGTGCTTCCCAGAAGCGGTTCACCGCGACGCGGGCGGTGAGCGGGTTGTCGGGCCGCACCAGCCAGCGCGCGAGCCCCAGCCGATTGGGCGGCAGGTCGTCGCCGAGCGACGGCAGCGACGACGGCGTGTTGGCGTACACGCGCGCACCCCGCGCGGTGAACGCCCCGCGCTCACGGAAGTCGACAGCGGGCCGCTCGAACGTCGGCGTCTCTTCCATCACGAGCGTCGTGGGAAGCTTCAGGTCGTCGAGCGCCTTCTTCAGCCGCGTGGCCTCCTTGCGCTCGGCCTCGAACAGGGGCGACTGCTCCCTGAACTGCGTCGCCAGATCCCTGGCCTGCGCCGGCGTGCGCGTCGACTGCGGCACGTCGAGCACCGCACGCGTGCGGGCGTTCACACCCACCGCAAGCAGCGGGTTACTGGCCGTCGTCGTCGACAGCCGGAAGCGACCGAGTCCCTGTCCCAGCGTGCCGTCGTCGTGCCCGAGGACGACGGTGAGGATCGTGCCGCCGGGCTCGCCGAGCGGGGCCGTCGGGACGAGCACCAACTGGAAGGGCACCCGCCACCCGTCGCGTACCGCATCGACCACCCACGCGCGGCCGAGGCGTGCGTAGGCCGTGGGCGCGTCGCTCGTGAGCGTCAGCAGGTCGCCGCGCGACACGTTGCCGTCGGCCTTCACCGCCGTGAACGCGACCGGCGTCCGCTTGGTGGGGTCGGAGGCGGGTGCGACGAACACCTGCACCCTGGTCAGCCGGAAGTGGCCGTAGGGGTCCCGTCCCGGGCCCTGCTTGGGCAGCGACGGGTCGAGCAGCACCTCGAGGCGCACGCCGGTGACGCTGGTGGCGTCGGTCCTCGCCTGGACCGTGTAGGTGGTGCTCGGCGGATTCGGCCCGCTGGCGAGCACGCTGCCGTCGTCCTGCACGGCGAGCACGGCGCCGTTGGTCGCCGCCGCGTGGCTCGGCATCAGCGTGGCCCAGGCCTTGCCGGCCTTCCGCACCTCGGCTTCCCAGCGTGCCTGGGCGGCCGCGCGCGCCGGCGTGTCGGCCGCGAGCGCCTCCTCGGCGGCCTTGACCTGCGCGCGCAGGTCCTTGCGCCTGGCGTCCTGCTCCGGCGAGGCCAGGTCCAGGACGCCTTCGAAGAAGCGAGTGCCGTCGCCGAACGTCTCCGATCGGTACGCGGGGTTGGCGAAGAACGCCATCAGCTGGAAGTAGTCCTTCTGGCTGAAGGGGTCGTACTTGTGGTTGTGGCACTGCGCGCAGGCCAGCGTGCTGCCGAGCCACACGGTGGCCGTCGTGTTGACGCGATCCACCTGCACCTCGTAGAGGGCTTCCTCGGGATCGACGCCGCCCTCCTCGTTGGTCATCGCGTTGCGATGAAAGCCGGTCGCGATCCGCTGGGCACGCGTCGCGCCGGGCAGCATGTCGCCGGCGATCTGCTCGACGGTGAACCGGTCGAACGGCATGTCGGCGTTGAGGGCATCGATCACCCAGTCGCGGTACGGCCACATGGACCGCAGGCGGTCCTTCTCATGGCCGTTGCTGTCGGCATAGCGGGCCAGGTCGAGCCACAGACGCGCCCAGCGCTCGCCGAAGTGCGGCGAGGCGAGCAGGCGGTCGACGACGCGCTCGTAGGCGTCGGGACGCGTGTCGGCGGCGAAGGCGTCCAGTTCGGCGAGGCTCGGCGGCAAGCCGGTGAGGTCGAGCGACACGCGCCGCAGCAGGGCGTCCCGTGAGGCCTCGTGCGAGGGCACCAGGCGCTCGGCGTCGAGGCGGGCGAGCACGAACCGGTCGACCGACGTGCGCGCCCAGGCCGGGTTCGACACCTCGGGCGGCTGGGCCTTCTTCGGAGCCACGTACGCCCAGTGCTCCTGCACGGCCTGCGTCGCGGCGGTGCCTGGTGCGGTGGGCCACTCGGCGCCCTGGTCGATCCAGGCGCGGACGAGGGCCGTCTGCTCGTCGGTGAGCGGGTCCTCGTCGAGCGGCATGCGGTCTTCGCCGCCCTCGCCGAGGATGCGCTGCACCAGGTAGCTCTTCGCGCTGTCGCCCGGCACCAGCAGCGGCCCGGTCGCGCCGCCCTTGAGCGCCAGGTCGCGGACGTGCAATCGCAGCTTGCCGCGTCCCTTCTTCTCGCCGTGACACTCGTAGCACTGCGCGCGCAGAAGGGGTTCGATCTGCGTCGCGAAGTCGATCCGGGCGGCAGGCTGGGCCGAGTGCACGACGTCGGTCCCCATCCACGCGGCGGCAAGCGCGGTGGCCGACACGAGGGCCGCGCCGGGCAGCCAGCGAAGAGGGAGGGACATCGGCATCGGGAACACTCGAATCTAGCCCTTCGTCACCGTCTCGTCCAGGTTCAGCAGCACGTTGCCGACCATCGTCCAGGCCGCGAGGTCGATCTGGTCGGCGGTCGGGGTCGTGCCGGCCTTCAGGCCGAGGGCCTCGAGCGCCTCGGCGGGGGCCTTCGCATAGCGCGCGCGGGACTGGGCGTGGAAGTCCCGCAGTCGGGCCAACTCCCGCGCCGTGGGCGCGCGACTGGTCACCAGGCGGAAGCCGAGCGTGAGGCGCGCCTCGACGGTGGCCGGCGAGGCCTCGGTGCGCATGCGGACGCCCAGCGCGCGGGCGTACTCGAAGAAGCCCGTGTCGTTCAGCGTCGCGAGTGCCTGCAGCGGCGTGTTGGTGCGCACGCGGCGCACGGTGCAGAACTCGCGACTGGTGCCGTCGAACGTCGTGAACATCGGGTAGGGCGCGGTACGACGATGGAAGGTGTACAGGCTGCGGCGGAGACGGTCGTCGCCGGCGCTCTCGATCCAGCGCGAGTTGTCGTACGGGTTGTCCCAGATGTTGGGCGGCTGCGGCGGGAACACGCTTGGCCCACCGACCTTCGTGCTGAGTTGGCCGCTCGCCGCGAGCGCGACGTCGCGGACCATCTCGGCATCCATGCGGAAGCGGGGGCCGCGCGCGAACAGCCGGTTGTACGGGTCGCGGGCCTGCAGGGCCGGCGCCACCGTCGAGTCCTGCCGGTAGGTCGACGACAGCACGAGCGTCCGCAGCAGCCGCTTGACGCTCCAGCCCTGCTCCACGAAGTCGACCGCCAGCCAGTCGAGCAGCTCGGGGTGCGACGGCGGCGCGCCCATCGTGCCGAAGTCCTCGCTCGTCTCGACCAGGCCGCGCCCGAACAGCGCTTCCCAGAAGCGGTTCACCGCGACGCGCGCGGTGAGCGGGTTGTCAGGCCGCACCAGCCAGCGCGCGAGCCCGAGTCGATTGGGCGGCAGGTCCTCGCCGAGCGCCGGCAGCGACGACGGAGTGTTGGCAAACACCTGCTCGCCCGGCGCCGTGAAGGCGCCGCGCTCCCGCAGGAAGGTGGACGGCCGTTCGAAGGTCGGGCGGTCCTCCATCACGAGGGTCGTCGGGAGCTTGAGGTCGTCGATCGCCTTCTTGAGGCGGCCGACCTCCTTCCGCTCGGCGTCGAACATCGGATCCTGCTCGCGGAACTGGCTGGCGAGCAGCGAGGCCTCGTCGGTGCTGCGTGCGGCCAACGGCTTGCCGAGCGCCGCACGCGTCCGCGCCGTGATCGACACTGCACGGAGCGGCTCGGGGGCCGTCGTGGCCGACACCCGGAACCGACCGAGTCCCTGTCCCAGCGTGCCGTCCTCGTGGCCGAGGACGACCGTGAGGATCGAGCCGCCGGACTCGCCAATGGGGGCCTTCGGGACGAGGACCAACTGGAAGGGCACCCGCCACCCGTCGCGCACCGCATCGACCACCCACGCGCGGCCGAGGCGCGCATACGTCGCGGGTGCGTCGGTGGTGAGCGCGAGCAGGTCGCCGCGTGACACGTTGCCATCGCCCTTCACGGCCGTGAACTCGACGCGTCGCCGGTTGGCCGGCGCGCTCGCCGGCGCGATGAACATCTGCGCCTTCGTGAGCCGGAAGTGCCCGTACGGGTCACGGCCGGGGCCCTGCTTCGGCAGCGAGGGATCCAGCAGCGCCTCGACGCGCACGCCCGTGATGCCGGCGACGTCGGTGCGGGTCTCGACGGTGTAGACGGTCACCTGCGGGTTCGGACCGCTCGCCAGCACGCTCCCATCGTCACGCACCGCCAACTGCGCGCCGTTGGTCGCCGTGGCGTGGCTCGGCACGAGCGTGGTCCAGCCGCGGCCGGTGTCGGCCAGCGTCGCCTCCCATCGTGCCTGGGCCGCGGCGCGCGCCGGCGTGTCCGCCGCCAACGCGTCCTCGGCGGCCTTGAGCTGGGCCTTGAGCGTCGTCCGCTGCGCGTCCTGCTCCGGCGTGGCGAGGTCGATCTGGGCCTCGCTGTACTTGAAACCCGCCCCGTGCTTGTCGACGGTGTACGCGGGGTTGGCGAAGAACGCCATCAGCCTGAAGTAGTCCTTCTGGCTGAAGGGGTCGTACTTGTGGTTGTGGCACTGCGCGCAGGCGACGGTGCTGCCGAGCCACACGGTGGCCGTCGTATTCACGCGATCGACCTGGACTTCGTAGAGCGCCTCGTCCGGATCGACGCCGCCCTCCTCGTTGGTCATCGCGTTGCGGTGGAACCCGCTGGCGATACGCTGGGCACGCGTCGCGCCGGGCAGCATGTCGCCGGCGATTTGCTCGACGGTGAACCGGTCGAACGGCATGTCGGCGTTGAAGGCGTCGATCACCCAGTCCCGATAGGGCCACATCGAGCGCAGGCGGTCGGCCTCGAACCCGTTGCTGTCGGCGTAGCGGGCAAGATCCAGCCAGTGGCGGGCCCAGCGCTCGCCGAAGTGGGGCGACGCGAGCAACCGGTCCACGGCGCGCTCGTAGGCGTCGGGGCGCGTGTCAGCCAGGAAGGCGTCGAGGTCGGCGAGCGTCGGCGGCAGGCCGATGAGGTCGAGCGTCACGCGGCGCAGCAGCGTCTCGCGTGCGACGTCGTGCGACGGCATCAGCTTCTCGCGGTCGAGCGTGGCGAGGATGAAGCGGTCGACCGGTGTGCGCACCCAGGTCTCGGTGGACACCGCCGGGAGCGGGGCCTTGACCGGCGGCACGTAGGCCCAGTGTTCCTGCACGGTCTGCGTCGCCGTGCCTGCCGGCACGGGCCAGGTGGCGCCCTGATCGATCCAGGCACGGATGAGCGCCGTCTGCTCGTCGGTGAGCGGGTCCTCGTCGAGCGGCATGCGGTCTTCGCCGCCCTCACCGAGGATGCGCTGCAGGAGGTAGCTCTTCGCGCTGTCGCCCGGCACGAGCAGCGGCCCCGTGGCGCCGCCCTTCAGCGCCAGGTCGCGGATGTGCAACCGCAGCTTGCCGCGTCCCTTCTTCTCGCCGTGACACTCGTAGCACTGCGCCGCAAGGATGGGTTCGATCTGCGTGGCGAAGTCGACCGGCGCCGCGGACTGCGCCGACGACACGACCGCCGGGGCCAGCCACACGGGCCGCCACGGCCCGAGGACCGCGGCAAGGACGAAGACGGGAGGTGCGAGCCGCCGGAGGCGTCGGGGAGTGAGCATCGGGATCGAGCGAATGATACTTCGACCTTTCCCCTTCGACGGCCGGCTCGGCGAGCCGGCCCTCCCACCATCCGGTGCCCGGTGCCCGTCTGTGTTACCGTGACGCCGCTTCAGGAGCCAGCCGATGTCCCACTACGCTCGTCGCCCACAGCTGTCCTTGCTGCCGCTGCTGCTGGCGGCCACACTGGGAGGCGCCTGCGGCTCCTCCTCCACCGAGGCTCCGGCCTCCTCGACCACCCCGGCCCCCGCGCCGACCCGAACGCTCGCCATGACACGCTCGCCCTTCGGTACGCTGCCCGGCGGCCAGGCCGTCGAAGCCTTCACCTTGACCAACGCCAACGGCATCAGGGTCACGGCCATCACCTACGGCGGCATCATCACGTCGCTCGAGGTGCCCGACCGTGCGGGCAAGGCCGGCGACGTCGTGCTCGGCTACGACACCCTGCAGGGCTACCTCGACAAGTCGCCCTTCTTCGGCACCATCGTCGGCCGCTACGGCAATCGCATCGGGAAGGGGACGTTCACGATCGACGGCACGACGTACTCGCTGCCGATCAACAACGGCGAGAATCACCTCCACGGTGGACCGCAGGGCTTCGACAAGGCCGTCTGGAAGGCCGAGCCGTTCGAGCGTGCCGATGCGGTCGGCGTCGTGTTCAGCCACACGAGTCCCGACGGTGACATGGGCTACCCGGGCACGCTCCAGGCGCGGGTCACCTACACGCTGACCAACGACAACACGCTGCGCTTCGACTACCAGGCCACGACCGACAAGGCGACACCGGTCAACCTGACGCAGCACACGTACTTCAATCTCGCGGGGGCGGGCAACGGCGACATCCTCGGCCACGAGATCGAGATCCTCGCCGACCGCTACACACCGGTGGACAAGGGCCTGATCCCGACCGGCGAACTGGCCCTCGTCGAGGGCACGCCGTTCGACTTCCGGACGGCGACGACGATTGGTGCCCGCATCGACGCGGATCACCCGCAGATCGCCCTCGGCGGCGGCTACGATCACAACATGGTGTTTGCCCGCACGGGCACCGGCCTCGAACGCGTCGTCCGCGTGTACGAGCCGACCACCGGCCGTACCATCGAGGTCGCGACCACGCAGCCGGCCACGCAGTTCTACACGGGCAACTTCCTCGACGGCACCATCACCGGCAAGGGCGGCAAGGTCTACCCGAAGCGATCGGGCTTCTGCCTCGAGACGCAGCACTACCCGGACTCGCCGAACAAGCCGCAGTTCCCCTCGACGATCCTGCAGCCTGGCGAGACCTACGCGCAGAGCACCACGTTCACGTTCGGCGCGCGGTAGGGAATTTCAGGATTTCAGGATTTCAGAATTTCACCATCTCCGCCAACGGTCGATGCGTTTCGGATGGTGGTGAAATTCTGAACTTCTCCAATTCTGCAATTCTGCAATTCTACCGCGGCGGCCGCTCGTTGCCCCACAGCTTCGATCCATTCCCCATCGCCTTGCGCCACGCGTCGCGCCAGCGATGGATCTCGCTCGGGCCGATGGGCGGCATCAACGTGCGCGACTCGCGATCCGGGAAGGCCGGGAACGCCTTGTGCGGCTCGGTCTGGTACCAGTAGGCGACGGTCGCGAGGTCGAGCGTCAGGTTGTTGTCGTGCCCGTGCTCGATCGAGACCTTCAGGGATTTCTCGAAGCGCACGGGGTCGGTGACGTGGAAGCGGTAGACGTGCGTGCGCCCGAGCCAGCCCGTCTCGCCGTTGACCCGCGCGTACCCGAAGAACGGGTGCTGATACAGCGTGTTGGGTGACCACGACGTGTTGAAGTAGTCCTCGGTGCCCGTGCCATGCAAGGTGCCGGGCCACGCCTGCCCATCCACTTCGAAGAGGTCGTCGCCCTCGCCGTACCACATCGGTGACGGGGAATGGACGTAGTAGTTCATCCCGACGTAGTGGCCGCGGCCGCTGATGTCGGCGACCACGTAGTTGCCGGCGCCGGTCGTGTTCTTCTGCTCCGGGCCGAGCACACCCCACTCGTTCTCCCCGTACGTCTGGGCATCGGTGAGCTCATGGTGGTACCACGCGTGGAAGTACGGCGTGTCGGCCGGCAGCGAGCCGGCGGGGAACTGCTCGTAGTCCACGTAGTAGTAGAAGGCGTCGATCTGGCGACCGGTGTCGTTCTCGATCTCGAGGCGCGCGCGTGATCGGAACGGCATCGGGAAGTAGCTCACCATCGCGCGGCCCTCCCGTGGTCCTGCCGCGAGCGGCAGCGCGGCCATCGGATAGCTCTCGTTCCAGCCCTGCCCGAAGAACTCGCCGATGGGCGCCTCCACACTCGGCGTCGTCTCATCGTCCCAGTACATCCGCAGGACGATGTCGTGGCGCGACACGGTGGGGGGCGGTGGCGCGATGGTCACCCAGATGTGCGTGATCTGCCCCGACCCCTTGATGTCGGCCAGGGTGCGGCGCTCGCCGGGCGCGATCTGCTCGAGGCGATCGTTGTTGCCGCCGCTGGTGTCGAAGCTGCTGACGCGCAGGCTCTTCACCCCGGGCTGCAGCGTCAGCCAGCCCTGCATGAGCGACCCGGGCGATTGGGAATCGAGGACCGGGGCCGCCAGGACGACCAGCCCGCAGACAAAGAGGGGGACTCGGCGCATGGGGGGTGATCTACTCCGAAGCCTGCCAAAGGGCAACCTTCTGCCCCCAGTGTTCAGTCGGGCGCCGGCATGCGTTGAAGTAGGGGAGTGGCCCGTCCGTTCCCCTGATGCCCGACGTCCTTGCCGTGCCCTTGCCCATCCAGGATGATGCTGCCCTCGTCGCCCGGGTACGTGCCGGAGACCCCGAGGCCGAGGCCGACCTCGCCCTCCGGTTCGGTCCCCGGATGCGCGCGCTCTGTCTCGCCCGCACCCGGCGCCCGGACCTGGCCAACGATCTCGCACAGGACGCCATGATCGCGCTGCTGCTCGAACTGCGGCGCGGGGGACTGCGCGACCCGGCCGCCCTGCCGGCCTTTGCCGCCGGCATCGCCCGCAACATCGTCCGCTCGGAACACCGGGCGTCGACCCGGCACGACATCCAGGCGCTCGACATGGACGTGGCCCAGGCCTCGGCCGAGGCGGCCGACGTCCGCCGGATCGACGTCGAGCGGGCCCTCGAACGCCTGCCCGGGGCGGACCAACAGGTCCTGCGCCTCATCCTGGTCGAAGGGTGCAAGCCGGCCGACCTCGCCGCGCGGCTCGGCATCTCGGCCGAGGCCGCCCGCACCAGGAAGCTCCGCGCCCAGCGCCGCCTGATGGAGGTGTTCGGTTCGCCCCCTCCGTCACGTTCTCCCGTCTCCGAGCCACCTAGTTTGCGATGAGCGCCTGCACCCGCTACCCGGACGATGAGGCCGTCCTTCGGTACGTGACCAGTGACCTGGTCGAGCCGGAGCTCTCTGCCTTCGAGGATCACCTGTTTACCTGCGATGCGTGCCTGGCACGCGTCGAGCGCTACCAGGCGGCCCAGGAGGCGCTCACGGAGTGGGTCCTGCCGACCGTGCCGACGGCCGTCCCCAGCACCGACACCGGTGGCGCGGCCTCCGGCTCGCCCCGTCCCGCGGCGTGGTGGGTCCTCGGCGCCGTCGCCGCCAGCCTGTTGCTCGCCGTGGTCGGCTGGTCGGCGTGGCGTCCGGCCGGTGTGCCGGCGGCCGTTCAGGTGACGCAGCAGCCGACGCCCACACCCGAGGCCACCCCGGCGGTCGGCGCGAATTCCACGGCGCTGCGCGTGGCGGTGCTGGCGATGGTCACGCCGCCGCCGTATCTCCCGATCACCACACGGGCCGGTGGCGATGCCGGCGCGTTCGCGCAGGGCATGCGCGCCTATGTGGAGGCCGACTGGGCGGCGGCCTCGCGGGCGCTGGGCACGGTCGCCACCCCGGAAGCGCGGTTCTACCAGGGCGTGGCCGACCTGATGCGCGGCGACGCGCCCGGCGCCATCACCTCGCTCGACGCGGCGCGTGCCAGCGGTGCACAGCCGTATGCGCGCGAGAGCCTTTTCTATCTCGCGAAGGCCGCGCTGCAGCGGGGTGACGTCGTCGCCGCGCGTGCCTCGCTCACGGCCGCCCGGAACGCCAACGCCGGCCCGCAGGGCGAGGCGGAACGCCTGCTCGAGGCGCTCGACGAACTGGGGAAGTAGTGCGGCCGGCTCGGCGAGCCGGCCCTCCCACCTGCGTCACGGTCTGCGGCGCGCCGGCCCTCCCACGGTCTACGGAATGCCGACGGCGATGTAGCCGGCCCACAGCAGCGGAGTCGCCGGCAGCGTGATCACCTGACCACCGACGCGGGCTGTGACCGTGCCTGCCCGCAGGGCACGGAGGTAGGCGACCTGCGCGGTGCGCAGGGCTTCGCTGAGGCCTCCACGGCCTGCCCGCCTGGCGCTGTAGAACCCGTCCATCACCCGCAGACCGGCCAGATCGGGCATCTCCCAGGTCGTGGCCACCACCGACCGGGCCCCGGCCGCGAGGAAGCTGCGGGTGAAGCCGAGCGTCCCCTCGCCCGTGACCCGTCCGAGCGCGGTGCCGCAGGCGCTGAGCACTACCGTGGCGCCGGCCAGCGGCAGCGTGCGCACCTCATCGGCGGTCAGCAGGCCATCGTCGGTCGCGCCGCCGGTGCCGCGGGCCAGCAGCAGATAGGACGAGGCCGTGTCTTCCTCGGCGACCCGCGCATGGGTGGCCACGTGGAGCCAGTCGAAACGGCCCATGGCCTGACGCAGTGTGCGTTCCGTGGCGGCCCCACCGATCGAGAGCAGGGCACCCTGCGGGAAGCTGCGGGCGACGCGGCGCGCCTCGACGCGCGCATGGGGGAGCGGCGGCGGCAACTGCACACCGGCGAGCCTGGGCAAGGGGGCGGGATCCCCGAGGATCAGCGCTCTCGACTGGCCGTCGCGTGCCGGCTGGCGTGCCGCGGCCTGCAGCACCGCAATCGACGGCGTGTAGTGCAGGACGTAGCGCTCCACCAGATGGCGGCCGCGGGCGTCGAGCAGGCCTGCGAAGGGCAGGTGCAGCAGCGCGCCGTGCGGGACGATCGTCAGCCGTGCCGCCGGCCTGGTCGGGAGGTGCCGCTCGAGCGGGGCGATGACGGCGCGGTAGAGCGACCGCCAGGCTTGCAGGTTCGGGCCACCCATCATCGCGGCGTTGATGGCCGCGGGCACATTACCTGATCCTGCCGCGACGCGGACCAGTTGCCGAAGCGACCGGGCACTCACGGCGAGGCGATGCCCGTGGACGGCGTCTGGCGCCACCACCCACGCGAGTACCGCGGCCTCGTCGACCCAGTACACGAGCAGCGTGGAGCCGTGCTCGCGAGCGACGGCCTGCATCTCGGCGATCCTCGGCGGGGCGTCGGCGCTGCCGTCGCGTCCCTCGCGCATCAGATCGAGGAGCGCTCGCGCCCGCGCCTGCTCGGCGAGTTCGAGCGCGGCGCTCGGCTCATGGCGACGCATCGCGACGTCGATCGACACGGCGAAGAGGCCCTGATGCAATTCACCGAAACCCCGACGCGCCGAGTCTGCCGTGAACGTCCCGACGCGCGCGTGTTCGACCATCCGCAGCGCCTCGTCGAGGTCGCGTTGGGCCAGGTCGAGGTCGCCACGCCGCGCCAACACCCGAGCGTGCGCGGTGAGCCAGGACACACGCTCGTCGAAGGAGGGGCTGGGAATCGCCGTGGCGGCCTCGTCGAGCGCCGCCAGGGCCTTGTCGAACTCGCCGAGCTCGCGCCACGCTTCGGAGATCTGTCGGAGCCGCGTCGCACGCAGGAACGGGCTCTTCTCCCGCGCCAGCACGGCCTGCAACTCGCGCAGCCCCGCGGCCACGTGGCCGGCGTTGAGCAGCGACCCGCCGAGGTTGCCCTGGATGAAGACCTCGTACCGTTCGAGCTTGCGCTGCTGCGACAGGGTCAACGCGCGTCGGTAGAGGCGTTCGGATGTCGTGAAACGGCCGAGTCGGTCGTACGTCACGGCCTGCGCGTTGAGACTCTGGATCAGACCGGTGTAGTCGCCCACCGCCTCCTGCTGGGCCGCGGCGCGGCGGTAGTACTCGAGTGCGGCTGGCAACTGCCCGTGGGCGCGCTGCACGCGCCCGAGGCTCACCAGCACCCGTCCGGCGTCGGCGCGGTCGTCGACGCCCTCGTAGCACGCCAGTGCGATGGACAGGGCTTCGTGGGCCTCGACGTACCGGGCCCGGTTGAAGAACGCATCCCCGTTGCTGTGCCACAGGCTGCAGGCCACAGGAAACCTGTCGTCGGGACGCAACTCGCCCCTCATCCTGTCCAGCATCGCGTCATGCTCCGGCCGGCCCGGCAGCACCGACAGCACCTGATTGAAGGCCCACAACAGGGCTTCCCGCGGAATGTCCATCTGGCTGAGGGCGTCGACGGCAGCCACGGCATCTGCCGCCACCTCGCTGGCGGCACCCTGCAGGGTCCGAATGCGGCTCAGCAGCAAGGTCGCTTCGCGTTCACGCCGACGCAAGCCATGGGCGCGGGCATGGCCCACGGCCTCGTTGGCCAGCGCCAGTGCCTCCGGCAGGCGTTCCAGGTCGATCCGCAGCCCGACCAGCAGGCGCAGGGTGGCCGCCACGGTGTCCTGGTCCCCAGCCTGGGTCGCATCGTCGCGCAGGGAGGCCCCGAGGGCCTCGGCGTCGTCGGCGGCGCGCTGCTCGATGCGGGCCCGCAGCTCGTCCAGTCGGGCGGCGAACGGCGCCGGCGCCTGGGCCGCCACCGTCACGGAGCAGAGAGAGCAGGCCAACAGCAGGGCGAGAAGCGCGCGCATCGGACTCCTCGACTATATCGGCATCGGCCACCCGCCCTTGCCTCCCGTATCATGTCGGCCACCCCCTCCCGTTCTCTGGCGCGACGGACCCGGTGCCCCCGGAGTCCGCCTGAGGGTTCGACATGACTCGCTCGTCCACGGCGTTCGGTCTGCTCGCCTGCCTGCTGCTTGCCGCTCCAATGGCCGCACAGACAGGCGCACCTCCCCCGCGCATCACCATGCCCCGCCAGGCGCCGTCGATGCCGCCGCGCGACACCAGCGCGCGGCCGACCACGCCAACGCCGGAAGTCGGCTCCGCGTCCCTGAGTGGCCGCGTGGTCGCGGCCGATACCGGACAGCCCCTGCGCAAGGCGACCGTGTCGGCGATGCCGACGCGGCCGCCCGACCTGCCGCGCCCTGGAGGCAACTTCCAGATCCCGCGCAGCTTCTCGGCCCGGACCGACGAGGACGGTCGCTTCACGATCGCGCAGGTACCGGCCGGCGAGTACAACCTCACCGCGCGCCGTGCCGGCTACGTCGAGATGTCGTTCGGGCAGATGCGCACGAATGGCCCGTCGCGGCGCATCACGGTCGCCGATGGCGCGGCGGTGGCGCGCCTCGACTTCCAGCTCGCGCGGGGCGGCGTCATCACTGGCCGTGTCCTGGACGAAGGTGGCGAGCCCGCCGAGCGCGTGTCCGTCCGCGCGCTGCAGCAGCGACGCATGGGTGGGCAGATGCGCTTCATGGGCGGCCAGGGTGATCAGACCGACGACCAGGGCCACTACCGGATTTACGGGTTGCCCCCCGGCGAGTACGTGGTCATCGCGGAACCCGGCGACCAGCGTGGGCCCTTCGCCTTCGGGGGCGGCAACGTGCAGGGCCTCGAGGTGGACACCATCCCGACGTACGGCCCGGGCACCGTCAACTCGGCCGAGGCGATGAAGGTGCAGGTCCAGCCGGGTGTGGAGGCGGCCATGGATGTGCAACTGGTCGTGGCCAAGGTCGCCACCGTGCGCGGGCGAGCCCTCACCTCGAAGGGCGAGCCGATGGAAGGGGGGGTCGTGCGTCTGCAGACCTCCGGCAGCGCGATGATGGGGATGGGGAAGGGTGGGCCGCTCCGGCCGGGCGGCGCCTTCGAGATCCCCGGCGTGGCGCCCGGCACGTACATGCTCATCGTCCAGCCGATGATGCGTGGCGGGATCGATGACGATGGCCCTGCTCCCGAGAGTGCGATGGAGAGCATCACGGTCGAGGGCGAGGACGTCGTCGTCTCGCTCACCGCGAGCGTCGGCTCCACCGCCCGCGGCCGCGTCGTCGTCGAGGGCGATGCCTCGGCGCTGGCCAATCGCGAACTGCGCATCATGTCGTTCGCCACGAGTGGAGACATGCTCGGGATGGGCGCCTTCCCCGGCCGCGGACGGATGGCCGCCGATCAGACCTTCGAGGTGTCCGGCCTGCGGGGCCAGCAGGCGCTCAGCGTGCAGGGCCTTCCCGAAGGGTGGTGGGTGAAGGACGTGCGGGTGGCGGGGGAGTCGGCGCTGGATGGCTTCGACTTCGGCCAATCGCGCGCCTTCACAGGGGTCGAGATCGTGATCAGCACGCGCCCCACCGGCTTGACGGGCACGGTCACCCTGCCGACCGGCGCCACGGCCGGCGACTACGCCATCGTGCTGTTCCCCGAAGACGACGCGCGCTGGGAGCGGCTCGGGATGGGACAGGACGCTGGCCTGCGCATCACCCGCCCGGGCCTCGATGGCGCGTTCCGGTTGCCAGGCGTTCGACCCGGGTCGTACTACGCGCTGGCCGTGCCGGCCGACCAGGCGGAGTATCAGGCGCTGTCGGATCCGGATCAGTTGCGGGCCCTGGCGGGACGGGCGCGCACGGTCGAGATCAAGGACGGGCAGATGACACCGCTCACCCTGACGCTCGTGGAGCGCTGACACGCGTGAGCCGGTTTGCCGGTCGGCTGCACATTCTCTGGTGGAGGGGGACAGGGCCGCGGGTGGCGCCTGGCGCTCCTCCCCAAGGAGTCGTGCCATGTCTGCTCACCCCGCGTCGCGCCCACCGGCCGCCCATGCGCGCCACAACGACAGCGTGCTGGCCACCGCAGAGAAGCGCGTGCTGATCTGGATCGCCCGACGGTTGCCCAGAGCCATCGGGTCCGATCACCTCACGGGCCTCGGTCTGCTGTCGATGCTCGGGGTCGGCGCCGCGTTCGCGGCCTCCGCCGCTCGACCCGAGGTGTTGTATCTCGTGCCCGTCCTGCTGCTGCTCAACTGGTTCGGCGACAGTCTGGATGGAACGGTGGCGCGCGTGCGCGACGAGCAGCGCCCGCGCTACGGCTACTACGTCGATCACGTGGTGGACGTGGTCGGCGCCACGGCCCTCTTCGCGGGGCTCGCGCTGTCGGGCGCCATGCAGCCGATGCTGGCCATGGCGTTGCTCGTGGCCTATCTCGCGGCGATGGCCGAGGTGTTCCTCGCCACGCACGTGACGCACGTCTTCCGCCTCGCGTCGTTCGGCTTCGGCCCGACCGAACTCCGCATCGTCATCGCCGTCGGCGCCCTGGCGCTCGTCGGGCGACCCACGGTGGATGTGCCGCTCATCGGTCGCACGCTGCTGTTCGACGTCGGTGGAGTGGTCGCCCTGGTGGGTCTCGTGCTCGCGTTCGCCGTGTCTGCGGTGCGCACCTCGGTGCTCCTGGCTCGGGAAGAACGGATCGCCCGGTGACCAGACAGCGCGTGTCGAGGTTCGTGGTGATTGGTGCCGTCGGCTTCACCGTGCAGATGGCGGTCGGTGCGGCGCTGCTCGCCGCGGGGCTGACCCCTGTGCTCGCCACGCTCCTCGCCATCGAGGCCGCGATCGTCACCAACCACGTGTGGCATCGTCGATGGGCCTGGCGTGATCGTGCGCACGCGCAGGCGTGGCCCGCGACGCTGCTGCGCGCACATGTCGGCGCCGGCGGGACGTCGCTGGTGGTCGGCGTCGGCACCGTGGCCGCACTGTCGGGACAGGTGCCGGCCTTGCTGGCGCAGGGCATCGCCGTGGCGCTGTGTGCCGCGGCCAACTACTGGCTGGCGGATCGCTGGGTCTTCACGACGGCGGGACTCGGCCTGCTGGTCCTGCTGCCGACGCCCGTCTCGGCGGCCGGCCCGTCTCCCGAGGCGCTTCGATCGTGGGACCGCTACGTGGCCGCGCTCGAACGGGCACGAACCTCCGAGTCGACGCAGCAGGTGCCCTCCTGGGCCACCGATGACGACGTGCGTGGCGGCCGCGTGCTCGCGGCGTTGAGGAAGGGCGAGCTGGACGTGTCGCGCCGCGCCATGTCAGGTGTCGAGGTGCAGGACGCCACGCTGGAGCACTGGCAGGGCAGCCTTCTGGTGCGCGGCGTGTCGATCGCGCAGATCACGCATCGCCTGCGGCACCCGGACCAATACCCGCAACCGCGCGACGTCCTGTCGCTGCGCGTCGCCAATCGGCAGGAGTCCGGCCATGACCTGTTCCTGCGACTCACGCGATCGCTGTTGATCACGGCGACCTACGACACCTGGCATCAGGTCCGCCATCGCGTGACGTCGGCTTCGCGGGTCGACAGTACGGCCGTGGCCACACGCATCGAGGAGATCGACCACCCGGGGACGCCATCCGAGACGCGGATCCGTCTCGAGGACAGCCGCGGGTTCCTCTGGCGCATGCAGTCGTTCTGGCGCTTCACGGCGGTGCCGGAGGGCGTGATCGTGACCTGCGAATCGATCACGCTGAGTCGCCCGGTGCCGCTCGGGCTCGGGCTGGTGTCGCGGCCGATCATCACGCGGGTGGCGCGCGAGTCGATGACGACGGCGGTGCGGGCGTGGCAGGCGGGCTGGACGCCCGCGCGCGGAGGACAGCCCTAGAAGGTGCGCCCGAGCGTGTGACCGGTCCACACCGCCAGCAGGCCGAGGGTGACGCTGAGGCCGACGTTGACGAGGGCTGCGGGCAGCTCGCCCCGCTGCAGGAGGGCCAGGGTCTCGTTCTCGAACGTCGAGAACGTGGTGAAGGCCCCCAGCACCCCGACGGCGCCGAACGTGCGCCAGGCCGGATTGAGGTGCGGCCGGGAGTCGAGGGCGCCGGCCAGCAGGCCGAGCGCCAGGCAGCCCACGACGTTCACCACGATGGTGCCCCAGGGCAGGGTCGACGGCCATCGCGCCTGCATCGTCGTCGACACCGTCGCGCGTGCGACGGCGCCCAGGGCCCCGCCAATCGCCACGAGCCACAGGGAGCGCATGGGCAGCATGATACGCGGCCGTGCTACGCTCCGAGCAGGTCGGGTGCCGCGCCAGCCGGTGCCTCACAGGAGCCGGGAGCCATGCGTCGCTTCGTCCCCGTTGCCGCGGTCATCGCCGCGGCCTTCGCCGCGCTGGCGCCCTCCGCGGGCGCGCAGAATCTCACCAGCTGCACCGTCGCGAGCCAGAACCGCTTCGTGCTCGACGCGATGCGCGACATCTACTACTGGAACACCGAGCTGCCGGCGACGGTCAACGCCACGGCGTTCGCGACGCCCGAGGCGCTGCTCGAGACGCTGCGCTTCCGGCCACTCGACGAGCGCTTCAGCTACATCGGGGCCCGTGCGGCCGAAGAGGCCTTCTATTCCGACAGTCAGTTCATCGGCTTCGGCTTCGCCAACGGCTACGACGCGCAGGGGCTCCGTGTGCTGCAGGTCTTCCCGGAGAGTCCGGCGGCGGAGACGGGCATGCAGCGCGGCGACCGCATCACCTCGATCAACGGCCGGAGCGTGGTGGCGCTGGTCGAGAGTGGCACGCTGGGGACGGCGCTCGGGCCCTCGACGGAGGGCTACACCATCAGCTTCCGCTACGAACGGATGGACGGGTCGGCGGTCGATGCCAGCATGACCAAGCGTGCCGTCACGATTCCGACCGTGTCGCTGCTGAACATCTACGAGGTCGACGGCCGGAAGATCGCCTACCTGTTCTTCCGCAATTTCGTCACGCCCTCCCGTCAGGCGCTCGACGATGCGTTCAACGCCTTGCGTGATGTCGGCGCGACCGAACTGGTGCTCGATCTCCGCTACAACGGCGGCGGCCTCGTGTCGGTGGCGCAGCACCTCGCCAGCCTGATCGGCGGCACGCGCACCGAGGGACAGACCTTCGCCGAGTACTTCCACAACGACCGCAATGCCTTCCGCAACGAGATCACGCGCTTCGAGGCCAAGCCGAACGCCCTGCCGCTGACACGCCTGGTCGCCATCACGACGGGCGCGTCGGCGTCGGCCAGCGAGCTGGTCGTCAACGCCCTGCGGCCCTTCATGCCCGTCATCACGGTCGGCACCGCGACCTACGGCAAGCCGGTCGGGCAGTACGGCATCACGTTCTGCGACAAGGTGCTGTATCCGGTCTCGTTCACGCTGCGCAACGCCCTCGGGCAGGGCGACTTCTTCGGAGGCATCGCCGCCGATTGCCAGGCGGCCGACGATCCGAACCACCAGCTCGGGGATCCGCAGGAGGCGTCGCTGGCCGAAGCGCTCACCGTCATGCGCACCGGGCAGTGCTCGGCCCCTGCGACGGGTGCCGCGCCGGAGCGTCGGCGCGAGACGACACGCGCGGACACGGGGACGCCGCGCCGGGGGCTCGACCAGCTGATCGGCGCCCATTAGGCGCGTCGCGACTCAGGGTTGCCGGGGCGTCACTCGAAGGACATCGGCGATCATCCGCGCCTTGTCCTCGTCGTCGGCCATGTGACACCAGGTGACGCGGCGCCCCTCGGTGCCCGTGGAGACGACGAGGCGCGGTCCAGACGCGCCGTTCGTCTCGAGTCGGGCCACGGCGGCTTCGCAGCGGACCTTGCCGGGGTGGGCGGCCACGTCCACGGCAATCATCGCCGGCATCGGGAACGCGTCGCCGCCACCGCGACTGCGGAGCAACTGCAACCAGCCGCGCGCCGACGAGGTCAGGAGCTTCACGGGGCCCTGCCCCTGATCGAGGCGGTCGATGTCGGCCCCGGTCAGCCCGATGCCCGTGCTCGCATCGGCGGGCACGAGGGTCAGGGCGACCGGGCTGTCGAGCAGCACCTGCAGGCTCGACGCGTCGGCGAGCACGTTCGGGTCGGGGCTGGCTGCCAGCGCGGCGGTCGACGTCCCGTCAGCCTGCCCGGCCACGAGCACGATGCGATCCATCCGACTGGCCATCTCGGGGTGCCGCAGCACGACCGACGCGATCGTCGTTGCCGGGCCAGCCGCCACCAGCGTCAGCGGCTCCTTCTCCAGCGCTTCCTCGAGCAGTTCGGTGGCTTCGGTGGGCGCGGCCCGCTCCTCGGGGCTCGACGCCCCTCGCCACGGCCGCAGCAACCCGGTATCCAGACGCTCCAGCAGTTCCTTGGCGGCCGGGAAGCTGCGGACGAGCGGGGCATTGCCGAAGGTGACCGACGCGCCACGGACGTGAACGCGACCCGAGCCGTAGGCCTGCAGCAGGGCGAGGGCGTCGCCCGGATCGCGCGGGGGATCGCCCAGCGCCGGGCTGATGTCCAGCCACACGGCGGTTCGTCCATCGGCCGGCGCGGTCCCGCCTCGCTGGCAGCCGGTGCTGCCGACCAGCAGTGCCAGCGCCAGAGGCAGCCACCCCAGGTGCCGGGGGATCACAGCGGCAGCTCCACGGTGGCGCCGCCCCGAAGCAGGCGGGTCGCATAGTCGAGCTCGGCTTCGAGCCGATCGCCGGTGAGGTCGCCCGGCACGGGGTCGAGCCCGAGTCGACTTCGGATGAGCTCCAGCCCCACGCAGGCACTCACTTCGGCCATGTCCACGGGCGCGCCACGGCGATACCGCTGCAGTACGCCCGCGATCAGCGCCGGCGGTTGGGCTGCCAGGAGCAGATGCGCCACGAAGTAGCCCAGGTCGAGTGCGGGCGGTCCCGCCGTGGCGAGGCCCGGTGACAGGATCCGCAGGCCGCGCGGTGACGGCATCCAGCGAGCCGGTCGGAAGTCGCCGTGCAGCAGCGTGCCGCTGCCGTCGAGGAACCGCCCCCCGAGGTCGCGCATCGTCGCGCGGATGTGGAGGTCGGTGCGGATGGCGTCGACCTGCAGGACCAGCCGGGGCATGCGCGTGGCGAGCGCGTCGACGCGGGCCGCGGCGATGGGCTCCTCGAACCGCACGGCCTGGCGGGCCAGGCGCACGCCATCACTGCGGAGGGCACCCAACTCGTCCTCGCGTCCGGCGACCCCGTGGAGGGCCAGCAGGTAGGCGATGAGGTCGTCGGCCTCGGCCTCACTCAGGACACGACCCGAGTAGAGGTCCGTCAACGGCGGCGTGGCGCCCAGATCCTCGAGGGCGACCACGTGGTCGGTGCGATCCACGCCGATGCAGGTGGCCATGCGCTCGGCGATGGCGGGCCAGGTCTGCACCAGGCGGTAGAACTCGCCTTCGACGGCCAGGAGATCCGCCGGCGACGCGGCATGCCTGGCGTCGCCGATGCTCGCGTCACCCGGTTGGCGCAGGATGCGTGTCGCGCCTGCGTCCGTGGTCACGCGCACCGTGGTCGTGGTGGGACCCGTGCCGAGGAGCACGCGGGACGCCACGGCCGAGGTCGGGGGGATCCAGCCGCGCACGCGGAGGAAGGCTGTGAGGGACTCGAGGGAAACCGTCGCGACGTGCACCGGAGGCCAAGTATGGCAGGAATGAACTCCGGATTCCGGTGAGCTGTATACCCACGGGGGGTATACTTCTGTGAGGAGGCTGACGTGACGACACAGACACTGAAGATCGACGGGATGTCCTGCGGGCACTGCATCAAGGCCGTGACGATGGCGCTGCAGGAGGTGCCGGGCGTGGACGTGAAGGACGTGACGGTCGGTCAGGCCCGCATCGAGGCCGACGAGGCCGTCGTGACACCGGCCCAACTGACGGCCGCCATCGAGGAGGCCGGCTTCACGCTGGTCTCGGCGGCCGGGTGACGACCGCGCCGCCACGCCACCGCGAGGACACCGCCATGAACGAGATCGCCGCGCCGGTCACCCCGTTGCAGGTCCTGACCCAGGTGCAGATCCCCGTCGAGGGGATGACGTGCGCCGCCTGTCAGTCGCGCGTGCAGCGCGCGTTGGCCAAGATCCCCGGCGTCGAGCAGGCCAGCGTCAACCTGCTGGCGCACCGCGCGTCGGTGCGCTTCGACCCGGCGCGGGTGCGAGCCGAAGACCTCGTGGCCACGATCCAGCGAACGGGCTACGAGGCCCGGCTCGAGGCGCCCATCGTCGATCTCGTGGCCGAGCAGGAGGCGCGCGATCGTGCCGACGACGCCGAGTATCGCGACCTGCGGCGCAAGGCGATCGGCAGCGGCGTGGCGGGCGCCGTGGCGATGGTGGCGTCGATGCCACTCATGGCGCCGGTGGCTGGCGCGGGCGGACACGGCCACGGGGTGCAGGACATCACCGATCCGCTCATGCGCTGGGTGATGGTCACCGCCCATCCGGCGCTCGAACGCGTGGCGCCCTGGCTGTACGCCATCGATCGACAGACCCTGGCCTGGACGCTGCTGCTGATGACCGCCGTCGTGATGGGGTGGGCCGGGCGCCACTTCTACGTGCGGGCCTGGCGCACGGGACGCCATGGCGGCGCCGACATGAACACGCTGGTGGCCGTCGGCACCGGCGCGGCGTTTCTCTACTCGGCGGTCGCCACCGCGGCACCGGACATCTTCCTGCGGCGCGGCTTGATGCCAGACGTGTACTTCGAGGCGGTGATTCTGATCATCGCGCTGATCCTCACGGGCCGCGCCTTCGAGTCGCGCGCCAAGCGCCGGACGTCGGGCGCGCTGCGGGCGCTGGCGGGACTGCAGCCGCGGACCGCGCGGGTGCTCCGTGAGGGCGTCGAGCACGACGTCCCTGTCGAGGACGTGCTGGCGGGGGATCTCGTGCGTGTCCGTCCGGGCGAGCGGCTCGCCGTCGACGGGCGCGTCGAGGAGGGCACGAGCAGTGTCGACGAGTCGATGCTCACGGGCGAGTCGCTGCCCGTCTACAAGCAGACCGGCGATCTCGTCATCGGTGGCACCGTCAACGGCACGGGCGCGCTGGCCTACCGCGCCACCACGCTCGGCGCCTCGAGCGTGCTCTCGCAGATCGTGCGCCTGATGCGCGACGCGCAGGCCACGCGGGCGCCGATCCAGGACCTCGCCGATCGCATCAGCGCGGTGTTCGTGCCGGTCGTGATGGCGATCGCGATCGCCACGCTGGCGGGCTGGTGGCTGTTCGGCGGCGACGGGGCCATCGTCCGCGGCTTCGCGGCGGCCGTGACGGTGCTGATCATCGCGTGTCCGTGCGCCATGGGACTCGCCGTCCCGACGGCGGTGATGGTGGCCACCGGCAAGGGCGCGGAGCTGGGCGTGCTGATCAAGGGCGGCGATGCCCTGCAGCGCACCGGCGAACTCACGACCGTGGTGTTCGACAAGACCGGCACCATCACCGCGGGCCGGCCGGTCGTCACCGACACCTTCTGGATCGACGGCGAGGACGCGGAGGACGCGCTGGCCCGGCTGACGGCCGTCGAGCGCGCGTCGGAGCATCCCCTCGCCGCCGCCGTCGTGGCGTACGCCGCCGCGCGCGGCATCGACGGGGCCACCGTCGGCCCGGCCTCGCACTTCCAGGCCCATGCGGGTCGTGGGGCGCAGGCGCGTGTCGGCGATCGCGCCGTGCTGGTCGGCAGCGCCCGTCTCCTCACCGAGGCCGGCATCGCGTCCGAGGCGTTGCAGCCCAGGGCGGACGCCTGGGCGGAGGCGGGTGCCTCGGTCATGTTCGTGGCGATCGACGGGCGGGCCATCGGCCTGGTCGGCGTGGCCGATCCCATCAAGCCCGACGCGGCCACCGTCGTCGCCCGCCTGCGCGGTCTCGGGGTGCAGGTCGTCCTGCTCAGTGGCGACACGCCGGCGACGGCGCGCGCCATCGGGGTGGCCGCCGGCATCGACGATGTCGTGGCCGGAGTGCTGCCGGAGGGCAAGGTTGCGGAGATTCGCCGACGGCAGGAGGGCGGTGCGGTGGTCGCCATGGTCGGCGACGGCATCAACGACGGCCCGGCGCTCGCCCAGGCCGACATCGGCATCGCCATGGGGACCGGCACCGACGTGGCGATGGCCGCCAGCGACGTCACGCTGATGCGCGGCGATCTGGCCGGCGTGCCGCAGGTGATCGAACTCTCGCGGCGCACGTTGCACACGATGCGGCAGAACCTGTTCTGGGCCTTCGTCTACAACGTGATTGGCATCCCCATCGCGGCGGGCGTGCTGTATCCCGCCACCGGTCTGCTGCTCAGCCCGATCATCGCCAGCGCGGCGATGGCTCTCAGTTCGGTCAGTGTCGTCAGCAACAGTCTGCGCCTGCGCCAGGCGCGCATCGCGTGAGGTCGTCGTGACTGCTCCCACCCCGCCACCCCCGACCTGCCACACGGCCCCCGTGGGGCACGGTCTCTCGGCCGATCCCGAGATGAAGGCCCGCACGCTCGCCCGTCTCCGGCGCATCGAGGGGCAGGCGCGCGGCCTGCAGCGCATGGTCGAGGAGGAGCGGGCCTGTGCCGAGGTGCTGACGCAGATTGCCTCCGTCCACGAAGCGCTGCGTGCGGTGGGGCGCGAGCTGCTGCGCAATCACCTGAAGCACTGCGCGACCACCGCGCTCAGCGAGGGTGGTCCGGTCGCTGACGCGATGTGTGACGAACTCGTCGATCTGATGTACCGGCATGTGAGGTAGGGGATGGCAGCGCCACGGCATCGCGGCATCGCGGCATCGCGGCATTGCGAAATGCTGGAATGCTGCAATGCTGGAGTGCCGCCATGTCGAAGGGAGAAGGGTAAAGGGGAAAGGAACGATTACGCGTGGGTCTCCCTTGCACGCCCTCGTCGCGTCGGTGGCCGCCAACACGACGCGGCTCAGGATGTACTCGCCGGTCGTGTTGACGACGTTGAGCAGGAGCAGCGCGCGCCTAGCGTCGAACCTCGAGATCGTTGGACACCCGGTAGCCGGGCGCCTTCTCCGCGGCGAGGCGTGCCGCCGTCGCCTTCTCGGCCGTCGACCGGACGTGACCCTTCAGCGTGACGGTCTTCGTGCTCGCCTCCGTGTCGACGTCGATCGCCGACGCGTCGATGGACGCGTCGGCCATCAGCGCGGCCTTGATCTGCGCGGTCTGCTGCGCGGCGTCGCCGACGCTGGCGGCCGAGGCCGCGGCATCGCGGGTGGCGTCGACTGCCTGCCCCGTCGCCTCCGAGATCTCGCGACCGGCGTCACGGCCAGCCTCCGCCGTCCGCTCAGCCGCGCGCTCCGATTCGGCCGCCGCGTTTTCGGCGTCGCGTTCCATGCCCTCGCGCGTGTTCTCGCACCCGACGATCGCAAGCGTCCCCACCAACAATCCGATTCCGAGTCCTGTGCTGCGCATCATTGCCATCTCCGTAGCGAATCCCGACAAGGTCGAATCCGAGCCATCTGAAGCGGCCCGGTGACGTTTCCGGCCGAAATCACGGGAACACTGCGGTCACCCCGCATCGGCCGACCGTCGTCAGTGCAAACGGGCGACCAACCTCGCCACCACGGCGCGCGACGTCCCTCAGAAGAGTTCGGCGAAGATGACCCAGAAGCGTTCCTGCGCGCGTTGCCACAGCGAGCGGTTGCGCCACTGCGCGAGGTCGAGGCGGGCACTGCGGTCCAGGTCGGCATCGAACGCACGCTCGAGCGTCGCTGCCAGGACGCGGTCCTGCACGCCAATCGCCAGTTCGTCGTTCAGCTCGAGCGATCGGTTGTCCAGGTTGGCCGTGCCGATGACCGACCACACGTGATCCACGGTCATCGCCTTGACGTGCATCATCGTCGGCGCAAACTCTGCGATGGTGACGCCCTGCTCCAGCAGCGCGGCGTAACTGGCGCGACTGGCCGCCTTCACGGGACCCGCGTCGGTGTGGTCGCCGTCGGTCAGCATCCGCACCCGCACGCCACGGGCGCGGGCCTGCGCAATCGACCACCGCAGGGACGCGTCGAGCACGACGTACGGCGACTGGATGTCGATCGATTCGCGGGCCGAGGCGATCGACAGCAGGTAGAGCAGCTTGACGTTGCTCGCGCCGCCCGAGAAGTTGCTCCACGCGACCAGCGTCCGGACATCCGGCGTGGCGCTGCGCTGCTCGGCGGGCTCGGGGTCGAGGCGTGGGGCCTCGCGCCCACCCGATTCGATCCAGTTCTCGTAGAACGAGGCCTCGAGGGCGCGGACGGCAGGACCCCGCACGCGAAACTGAGTGTCGCGCCAGTGATCGGGATCCTGCGCCGTGCCTGCCCAGTGGTCGGCGAGGCCGACGCCGCCCGTGAACGCTACCACGCCGTCCACGACGAGCACCTTGCGGTGCGTGCGGTAGTTGACGCGATCGATCGACCAGGGGCGGAGCGGGTGGAACCAGACCAGGCGCACGCCGGCGTCCTCGAGCAGCGTCACCGAGGCCGACGGCAGATCGTTGGCGCCGTAGCCGTCGAGGACGATACGGACGTCGACGCCTCGTCTGGCCGCCGCCGCAAACGCCTGGGTGAAGCGTTCGCTGATGGCCCCGTCCGAGTAGATGAAGCTCTCGAAGCTGATCCGGCGCTGGGCGCCTTCCACGGCGGCCAGCATCGCCGGGAAGATCGCGTCACCGTTCTGTAACACGTCGAACGTATCGCCGGTGGTCACCGGCGCGCCGAGCAGTGACGCGATGTAGTCCGGGAAGTCGGCGTCGGCGGCCGCTACCGGACTACGCACCTCGAGGGTGCGTGGGTCCTGCAGGAGCCAGAGGAAGGCGGCCAGGCCCAGCGCGACGAGCCAGGGCCATCGTCGCCGCCGTGGACGCGCGGGCGATGCGGGGGGCGAGACGGGAGCGGCTGAGGTCACGCCCCAGCTGATGCATTCCTCGTGCCGTCCTACTGCGTGTGGCTGACCGGCACGCACGCGTCCTTCTCGCAACGCAGCGACAGCTGGAGCCCAGGGACGAGACCGCCGGTGCCGTTGCGGACGCTCACCGTCACATCGAGGGCCGTCCCCGTGTCCGCGACGTCGAGCATCCCGAACTGGTGATTCCGCCGCGACACGCCGTGGCTGTACGGGCCGCCCTTGGTGCGGGTCCAGCGGTCCAGCGGGGCCCCGTGCGCAACGACGAAGCCGCGCGTCGCCGGCGTGCGGCCGGACATGTACGCGCTGTTGCGGCCATCGTCGATCGCCGACATGTGCCCGTCGCCACTGAGCATCACGAGACGCGCGGTGAGCCCCAGCGCCTCGATCCGATCGGCCAGGCGGGTGCGCTCCTCGGCATACGGGGCCCAGCCCTCGGAGGTGGCTTCGTTGGCCTTGGTGATCCACGGCACGGTGTTGACCCAGATCACGAGCGGGGCGTCCTTGGCCTTCTCGAACTCGTCTTCCAGCCAGCGGACCTGCGCCTCACCGAGCATGGTGCGCGGGCGATCGGCATCGACGGGCGCGCGTGCCGTGCGGGTGTCGGTGACGATGACGCGGACGCGACCGATGGTGAACGACTGCTGGATGCTGGCGCCCGGCTGCAGGGCGTAGTGCGGCACGCGTTCGCGATAGACGGTGCCGGCCGCCGGCCCGCTGGCCGACGTGCTGTCGGCGTTGTTGGCGCCGAAGTCGTGGTCGTCGAACATGTAGGCGATGGGTGTCGAACGATACAGCGCCGACTGTCGCGGCGACGAGAGGACGCGGTCGTAGCCGCGGCGGAAGGCCGCATGGTCGTTGCGCGAGATGTTCAGGTAATGGAAGTCGCCCATGTGGACGAACAGGTCCGGCGTCATCGAACGGATGGCGTCGAAGACGCGGCTGTTGGAGGCGGTGGTCGCGCACGACGCGAACGTCACGCGGAACGAGAACGGCCCGTCGGCCCACGTCCGCAGCCGGCCGTCGAGGCGCTCGCCGGACGGCGTTTCGACGCGATAGCGATACCGCGTCGCCGGCGACAGGCGCGTCACGGCGAACCGGATGACGCCGTGCGCGTCGGGCGCCGCCATGCCGGTGGACGGGACGGTCATCGCATCGGCCTCCGCACCGGCGCGGTCGGGAGTGATCACGAGGCGCGCCCCGGTGACACCGTCTGCGACCCGCGCCACGACCGTGGCGCTCTCGTGCGTGATGGCGCCGCTCCACGCCCACGCCACGCCGCCGGCCTGGGCCAGTAACGGCGCCGGGCGGACCACGGCCAGCCAGCTCAGCAGCGAGGCGACCAGGACGAGCCAGCACAGGCTGACCACACCCGCGCGCCCTTGCGCGGTGGCCACAGGTGAGACACGCTGCTCGGCAGTGATGCCAGCCGAGCTCTCGTGGGCGGTGTACGTGCTGTACCTCGCCTCGGCGACGGTGTTCCTCGTGCTCGAGAACCGGTCACCGCAGTCGACGTTTGCGTGGTTGTTCCTCATGGTCCTCGCGCCGGGCATCGGCCCGGTCGTCTATTTCCTGTTCGGACGGGGAGCCAATGCGTTCAGCCACCGCAAGGCCCTGCGTCGGCAACTGGGACGCACCGGGCTCGCCAGGGAACTCGACCAGGTGCGCGCAGCCCAGGAGGAGGCCCGGCATGAGCTTTCGGACAGCGACGTCGAGATCTACCGACGCCTGCCGCAACTGCTGTGGACCTCGACCGAAGCGCCCCTCACGATGGGCAACCAGCTCGACATTCTCCAGAATGCCAGCGAGAAGTATCCCAGACTCCTCGCGGATCTGCGCGCGGCCACCAGGCTGATCCACCTCGAGTACTACGAGTGGGCCGATGATGTCCTGACCCGCGAGGTGCTCGACATCCTGCGCGCGCGGGTCGCCGCGGGTGTCACGGTGCGCGCACTGTACGACCCGGTCGGCAGCTTCTCGATGCTCACGCGCGGCTACGTCCAGGCGCTGCGCGCAGCCGGCGTCGAGGTGCATCCGTACTCGCCCATCTGGCGCCTCCACACCATCAGCTATCGCAACCATCGCAAGCTGGTCGTCATCGACAGCGAGATCGGGTACACCGGGGGACTCAACCTCACCGCCAAGCACCTCACCGGCCCGGAAGGCTTCTCGGGCTGGCGCGACACGCACGCCCGCGTCACCGGCGACGCCGTCGCGATGCTCCAGTGGACGTTCGCGCTGCAGTGGTTCAACACGACGGGCGAACTGCTGTCCGACAGTGCGCTGTACCCGCGCGGACGACGGCCAGGCACGGTGCCGGTTCAGGTGGTCAACTCGGGGCCGGATTCGCGCTTCAGCGTCATCCGGCAGCAGTACATCGCGATGATCTCGATGGCGCGGGACCACGTGTACTTGCAGTCGCCCTTTTGCGTCCTCGACGACAGCGTGCTGCAGGTCCTGTGCGCCACGGCGATGTCGGGCATCCGCGTCTGGGTCATGATCGCGCCGCGCGGCGGCGAGGGGCCGCTCGCCTACCGCGCCGGCATGACCTACGCCCGCGATCTGGCTCGCGCCGGCGTGCGGGTGCTGCTGTACGAGGGCGCGTACTTCCACTGCAAGACGATCGCCGTGGACTCGCTGGTGTGCTCGATCGGATCGGCCAACCTGGACATCCGGAGTTTCACGATCAACTACGAGACCAACCTCGTCATCTACGACCGCGACACGACCCGGCACCTCGAGTCGGCGTTTCTCGCCGACATCCGCCAGTGCCGGCCGTTCCATGCCGACGCCTACATGCGGTTGCCCGCCTACAAGCGCCTCGGCGACTCGGTCATGCGGCTGTTCTCGCCGCTCCTGTAGTAGGTCGACGCGACGGGGGAGGGTGACGGCCGGCTCGGAGAGCCGGCCCTACCCACCTTCCGACCCGTCCCGGGCGCCGCGTCAGGCGAGCGCGCCGGCACCGAGCAGCTCGTCCAGTGAGGCCTTCACGCGGCCGTCACGGAACGGATAGTCGATGTAGCCGCGGGTGTCGCCGCCGTAGAACGTACCGCGGTCGGGCGCGTTGGGCGCGAGCCCGGCCTGCGTGCGCTCGACGAAATCGGGCGTCGTGAGGAACGGCACCCCGAACGCCACCAGGTCCGCATCCCCACGGGCGAGCACGGCCTCGGCAGCATCGGCCGTGAAGCCGGCGTTGGTGATCAGCACGCCCGTGAACACCTCGCGGGCCGTCGCCGTCAGCGGCCGCACCGCCGCCGCGTCGTCGCCCGGCGCCATTTCGAGCACGTGCAGGTACATGACCTGACGGGCATCGAGTTGCTCGGCCACGTACCGCGTCAACGTTGTCGGATCACGCTCCGACATGCTGTTGAAGGGGCTGGTCGGCGAGATGCGGACGCCCACGCGGTCGGCCCCGATGGCGGCGGCCGTCGCATCGACGACGTCGAGCAGGAACCGGGCGCGGCGCTCGATCGACCCACCGTACGCATCCTCGCGGTGATTCGCTCCATCACGCAGGAACTGATCGATGAGGTAGCCGTTGGCCGCGTGGATCTCGATGCCGTCGAAGCCGGCCGTCATGGCGTTGCGCGCGGCCTGCGCGAAGTCCTCGACGATGGCGTGGATCTCGGGGATGGTGAGGGCCCGCGGTGTCGGAAACGGTTTCGGCCCGTCGTAGGTGATGACCTGGCCCTCGGCGGCGACCGGGGACGCGCTGACCGGCTGCGACCCGTCCGGGCGCATCACCGGGTGCGAGATGCGCCCCGTGTGCCAGAGCTGCACCACGATGCGCCCGCCGGCCGCATGGACGGCGTCGGTCACGGCGCGCCACCCCGCGATCTGCTCGGCGGAATAGATCCCCGGCGTGAAGACGTACCCGGCCGCGGAATCGGAGACCTGCGTGGCCTCGGTGATGATGAGCCCGGCCGAGGCGCGCTGCGCGTAGTACACGGGCGCCTGCGGGCCGGGGGCGAGCGACGGCAGGGCCCGATTGCGCGTCATCGGCGCCATCACGAAGCGCTGGGGCAGCGCGAGGTGACCGACGGTCGCGGGCGTGAAGAGGTGAGGAAACGCCGACGGGGAAGGTGTCAGGGTCTGCATGATGTGTGTGATCCCAATCATTAAGCGAGTGACTGTCTATTCATGAACCAATGTGGCAAAAAAAAGAGCTACGTAGTGAGGGTGGCGTCGCACCCGGCAAAGCGGGTCACGAGTTCGGTCATCAGGGTGCGCTCGGGCCCGGCGAGGCTGGTGAGGAAACGCTCTTCCTCGGCCCGCAGGATGTCTTCGGCCCGCGCGAACGCGACTCGCCCGGCCGCCGTGGGCTCGGCCAGGACGGCTCGACGATCCTGAGGGTCATCGACCCGCCGAACCAGGCCGTCGGCCTCGAGCCGGTCGGCCAGTTGAGTCATGTTCGACCGCACGCACTTCTGGCGGTGGGCGATGGCACTCAGCGGCAACGGGCGCTGTTCGTGCACCAGGCAGCGCAGGACGCCGAACTTCGCCAGCGACAACTGCAGCGGTGCGAGCGCCTGCTCGAGCCGCGACTCCAGCGTCCGGGCCGCCTCGATGAGGGCCGCCGACACCGGGCAGGGATGGTCGCCGCAACCATGATTGTTCACGCATCAATTGTCTATGGGGAGACATCCGCTGTCAACCCCCTTATTCTGGACCGGCTCCGAGCGAGCGCGGTTCTTGCACATGGTTGCCGTCATGTCTGCCGACGTCAGTGATCGTCGTCGTCCTCGATCGCCGCGGTCCAGACCTCGAGCGTTTCGGGCGTCATGTGCCCACGCTCGAGCCGGGCGTCGGCATAGCCGAGCTGGGCGACATCGGCAAGGAACTGCTGACGCGACAGCAGCGTGCCGTAACACGTCGGGGTGTCGGCCGCACTCGGCGGTGGCGACAGGTCCGCCAGCACCTGCTCGAGCACCCAGCCCGGCATCAGGCGATCGGCATCGGAGTAGGCGAACCGGAGGAGCAGCAGATGTGCCGCCAGCACCAGGCGGTAGTCACCGTAACGAGCGATCAGGCGTGGCCAGTCGATCACGTGCCCGCGAGCCCGGATCAGGTGCAGCACATCGCTGCCGTCGAAGCGTTCGCGTTCCATCACGAACGACTTGGACCAGATGAGCTCCTCGATCGGCGACACCTTCACCGGGATGCCGTAGAGCGGCACCTCGGCCGCAAAACGGAACCAGTCCGCATCGACGCGGGCGACCCCGTTGCCACTCGAGAAGATGAGGTCCATCGCCAGCTCGGCATTCCTCGCCTTGGCCAGCCAGTGCGGGAAGGGGACCGAGGTCTCGAACCCGGCGTCGCCGAGCGCGCGCAGCGTCCGTTCGAGATCGCCGTGCGCCACGAAGAGGTCCAGGTCCTTGGTGGGCCGGACCACCCCCGTGTACTGCGTGAACGCGAACGTGCCGCCCACGAGGAACTGGATGCCGCGTTCGTGCAGCACGCGCAACGCCGTCGCGCACGCCGCTTCGTGCGCATTTCCCGCGGTGAACGACCCTGACTCGATCATGGCGGGCCTGAAGGAGGCAAGGACAGTGCCAGAGACACGACACCTGCGGATCGCGGCCATGGCCGACATGCACATCGGCCGCTCGGCCTCCCCCGGCGTCGCACAGGCGTTCGCGCACGTCCGCGAGGTCGCCGACGTCCTCGTGCTGTGCGGCGATCTCACCGACCGCGGCACCGAAGACGAAGCCCACCAACTCGCCCGCGATCTGAAGACCGTCGGCGTACCGGTCGTTGCCGTCCTCGGCAACCACGACTTCGAAGCGGGGCATCCCCAGGAGGTGTCGCGCATCCTCACCGATGCCGGCGTCCACATGCTCGACGGCGAAGCGATCGAGGTCCTGGGCATCGGGTTCGCTGGCGTCAAGGGCTTCGGCGGGGGGTTCGGCCGCGGGGCGCTCGGCCCGTGGGGCGAGCCGATGATCAAGGCGTTCGTGCAGGAGGCGGTCGACGAGGCGCTCAAGCTCGAAACGGCGCTGGCGCGGCTGCGCACGCCGCGCAAGGTGGCCGTGCTGCACTACGCCCCCGTGCGCGACACCGTCGAGGACGAGCCGCCAGAAATCTTCCCGTACCTCGGCTCGAGTCGCCTCGAGGAACCGTTGAACCGGTATCCGGTCGATGTCGTGTTCCACGGGCACGCCCACGGCGGTCGCCTCGAGGGGCGCACGAGCGGCGGTGTGCCGGTCTACAACGTGGCGGCGCCACTCCTGCAGCGGCGCGATGCCGCCGCCCCGGCCTTCCACCTCGTCGAGTTCACCTGGGAGACTCCGGCTCAGGAGTCCGGCCGACCATGATCAGCGCTCGCGAGTGCGGGCGCAGCGCTTCGCCACGGTAGCCGCCCCAGCGGTGCTCCACCTCGAACCCCGTGTGGAGGAACAGCAGTTCCAGTTCGCGCGGGAAGTAGACGTGGCTCTCGAAGTCGCTCACGTACCGCTGCGCCCGTGCCTCGTCGTCTGGCCGCGTTTCGAACCGGTCGTACAGGAAGCGGACGTGTGCCCGCTGCCGGTGCGCTTCGTACCGGGTCGTCTTGTAGCGGATCAGTCGATGCACCCCGTCCTCGCTCTCCTGATCGACATCCATCTCGACCAGCACGCGCGGCGGCGTCGCCATCGAGTCGGCAAAGGCCGCCAGCGTCGGCATCGTCAGGTCCACGACGAAGCGGCCTCCTGGTCGCAGGCTGCGAGCCACCGACCTCCAGACCGCCAGCTGCTCGTCGAGCTCCAGCACGTGCGCCAGCGTCGAGCACGGCACGATCACGAGATCCACCGGCGCAGCCGTCTGGAAGCGTCCGATGTCCTCGAGCACGAGCTGCACGCGTGTACGACAGCCGGTCGGCAATCGCGTCATCTTCTGCCGCGCCTCGCCGAGCATCTCCTCCGAGACGTCGACCCCCGTGATGTGCAGGTCGTGCTCGTCGGCCATCGCGGCCAGCGGCACCGTGATGCGCCCGCTGCCGCAGCCGAGTTCGACGATGGTGTGGGCGTCGAAGCGCTGGATCAGGCGGCGGTAGAACGTGATGTCTTCCTCACCCTCCCCATGCTCGAGGTCGTACTCCTCCGGCCGTGTGTAGATGGTCGCCACGCGTCCTGCTGAAGCAATCGCGATGCCGCGGAACCGACCTTGCATCTGATCGCTGGGCGCACGCCGGCAGGAACGCGGGCGGCGCGTGGTTCGGGTCACACACGCCGAGGAGGCACGGGTGAGTCAGCGAGAGAAGATCTTCGAGATGCTGCGCGGGTTCGAGACGGTGATGCTGGTGACGGCGACACCGGAAGGCCGGATCGAAGGCCGCCCCATGCAGATCGTCGACATCGACGCCCACACGGGCAACATCTCGTTCTTCACGGGGCTCACCTCGCGGAAGGTCGACGAGATCACGAAGAACCCCGAGGTCGCCATCGTCGGGCAGGACCAGCGGAGTGCCTTTCTGTCGCTGGCCGGCAGCGGGCTCGTGGTGCACGAGCCCGCCCGGGTGCGCGCGCTGTGGAGCGAGCCCTTCCGCGTGTGGTTTCCGGGCGGTCCGGAGGATCCCGACCTTCGCCTGCTGGTCGTGGAGCCACGGCTGGCCGAGTACTGGGACAACCGCGGCACCAACAAGCTCGAGTACATGTTCGAGGCGGCGCGGGCCTACGTCTCCGGCGAACGGCCCCGCGTGGATGAGGGCGACCAGCACGGGCGCGTGCCGCTCTAGCGCCGCGTATCGAACGTCAGGCCCGCCATCGGCGTCGTAGGGACGTGCTCAGCTTTCGTACCTTTCGTGCGTCCATCGGCCTGGTCCTCGCCTGCAGTGTCCTGCCGGCCACGCTGGTGGCGCAGGACACGACCGGCGTCGGCGCCATCACCGGCGCGATCACCCGACAGGATGGCAGCCCGGCCCCGGACGTCGCGGTGTGTGTCATCGAGACGTCGCAATGCGCGGTGAGCGGCCCGGACGGCCGCTTCCGCATCCCTGACGTCAGGGGCGGGGCGTATCGCCTCGAAATCACGCCCGCGGGCGCCGCCAGGGATTGAGCCGAAGCCC